>JBDTLC010000135.1:0-9003 GCA_039935015.1 Paralcaligenes sp.
AGAAAATATCGATTTTATCGACGGCTTTCAATATCTGGTCTATGGCCTGCGTAGCCTGATCGACATTTGAAATATCGAAAGGCAAGGTATGTACGCCGATGCCTTCGCTGCGCAGTCTTGCAGCGGCCTGTTCAAGCACCGTGGCGTCTCGGCCATTGATAATAACGGTCGCACCTTGCCTGCCCAGAGCCTGGGCAGCCGCATACCCGATTCCGCGGGACGAACCCGTAATAAACGCAATCTGGCCGGACAAATCGAACATAAATATCCTCTTTAGAAATTGACTGTGTCCGCACCTTTCAGGTTTTACGAATAACCCTTGAGCCTTTCGATACGGTGTCACACTCCCAGAAGTTTTACCTGAAGTTCTTTGTTTTCCGTCAGATCGCTGGCGGCGCCCTCGTAGGCGATGCGGCCGTTGACCATGATGTAAGCACGATCGACCATGCGTAAGGCCAGATCCACGCGCTGCTCCACCAGCAGGATGCTAGTACGTTCCCGCAGCCGGACTACGACATCCATGACCTCATTGACCACCGACGGAGCCAGGCCTTCAAACGGTTCGTCAAGCAGAATGAGCCGCGTCGGCGCCATGAGTGCACGAGCAATCGCCAACATCTGCAGCTCGCCGCCGCTCAGATTTCCACCGATGGAATCCCGCAGCACCTCCAGTTTTGGAAACAGTTCGAACACCTGATCCAGTTCCCAGCCGCCTGGCCGTCGCGCGATAAGTAGGTTATCGACTACATTAAGATTGGGAAAAATACGTCGTCCCTGAGGAACAATGGACAAACCCTGACGATTGACCCGATTGGACGCCCAGCCAGTAATGTCCGTGTCGCCCAAGCGAATGTGCCCAGCGCTCGCCGAAAGCTGACCCATGATAGTGTGCAGCGTGGTGGTCTTGCCCACCCCGTTGCGGCCCAGCAACGCGACGGCCTCGCCTTCCCTCACTTCAAGCGACAAGCCGTCGAGGATTCGACTACCTGCGTAGCCAGAGGCCACGTTCTGCAACTGCAGGAGGGGCTGGCTCACTCTGGCGACTTCGGATTGCCTCGGTGCAATATGGGGCTCTGCAATTCCTTTGTCTCCATGCTCGACCGCTTCCCCCAGATAGGCTTCAACTACCTGAGGGTTGTTGACCACTGCCTGTGGGACACCGTCGGCGATGACACGGCCTTGATGCAATACAGTAATCCGATCAGACAAGGAAACCACGCGGTCGATGTCGTGTTCGATCAGCAAAATAGTATGCTGGCCCGCCAAGCGACGAATAAGCAAGCTGATTCGCTCGCGCTCTGCGTCGGCAAGGCCGGCGAGCGGTTCGTCAAGCAACAGCAGTTCGGCGCCCGATGCCATGGTCACAGCGATGTCAAGCAAACGTTGCTCGCCGTGCGGCAGATTACGGGTGATTTCGCCGGCCTTGTCTTCCAAACCCACTGCATGCAGCAATGCCCAGGCGCGATCCACTAGGTTTGTCAGGCTATAGGCATCGCGCCACAACGAGGGTAGCCCGCGCGAGCGCGCCTGCACCGCGATGCGCACGGCCTCGAAAACCGTAAGATTGCCGGGTAAGCTGACAATTTGAAAGGAACGCGACATGCCCAGGCGGACTCGCTCATGCACGGCCAATTTGCTGATTTCCTGGCCTTTGAACTGAATCTGCCCGCTGTCATTTGGGATCAGGCCCGTGAGCATATTGAAGAATGTTGTCTTTCCGGCGCCGTTGGGACCGATCAGACTGTGAATGCTGCCCGACCGAATCTCAAGGCTGATATCATCCGCGGTCACCACACGGCCGAAGTGCTTGCACAAATTGTGCACTTGCAGAACCACCTCTGTGGACGCCCCCGCATGGCCTGAAAACAGGTCCGGCAGCGTAGCGGGACATGGCGGCAGCGGCGTGCGTGTCAATCCCCAATGGGTGTGGCCACGCAGACGCGCGTATATACCGCAAAGCCCTTCCGGCGAAAGAAGTACCACGCCCATGATCAGCGCACCGAAGAACAGCCACCAGTGCTCGGTGATAGAACTGAGCTGATCGCTCAGGTTGATGTAAATGATCGCGCCCCACAATGGGCCCAGAAAATGATGTATGCCGCCCAGCAGCGTCATCATCACCGGATCGCCGGCATGCTGCCAATTCATGTTGTCGGCGTACACGCCGTGGATCAGGAACGAGAGCAAACTGCCCCCCAGACCGATAAAGGCCGCATGCAACACCAGTGCGCTAAGTCTGTAGCCCCAGGGGTTATAGCCTAGGTACTGCACGCGCTTTTCGTTGTCGCGTATAGCCTGCAGCACTCGCCCGAAGGGGGAGTGTGCCACGCGATAAAGCAGCCAAGCACACACCAGCACCAGCACAGCGCAAAAGATGTAATAGCTGGACGCGCTTTCTAGGCCGGGCCGTTCCACGCCTTGTAAACCGTTCTCCCCGCCGGTCAAGTTGGTCCACCGAAAACAGATCTCGTAGAACAACTGGGTGAACGCCAGCGTAAGCAAGGCGAAGTATAGGCCGCGCCGGCGCAGAATGAGCAGGCCCAGCACCAAGCCCAATAACCCCGCGAATACCGTGCCCGCAATCAGGGCCAGAGCGACATTCTGAAAAACGTGGATGGCAAATAACGCACTGGCATAGCTGGCCATGCCGAAGAAGACCGACGAGCCGAACGACACCATGCCCGTGTAGCCAAGCAACAAATTGTAGGCAAGGCCGTAGAGCGTGTAGATCACCACCTGCGTGGCAAGGCTGGTTGTCGAACCCGCCATCGACATCAACGTCGGCAGGACGACAAAAACGGCGGCGAGCACCACGAGAGGATGAGTCAGGGTCTGGCGCAAGCGGCTCACTCGAAACGCTCCCATTGTTCGCCGAATAAACCTCGTGGCCGTGTCAGAAGCACCACAATCATGAGCGCGTACATAATGGATGTTGACGCGACCGGCCAGAACTGAATGGTCATGGCCACCGCGACGCCCACCATCAGCCCGGCGACAATGGCCCCGCGCAGGCTGCCCAGGCCACCGATGACCACCACCACGAATGCCGGCATGATGGCCTGCTCGGACATTGAGGGCATGACGCTCCACAACGGCGCTGCAAGCACACCGGCCGCACCAGCAAGCAGGCAACCCAGGCCGAAGATGAACATGAACACACGTTTCAGATTGATGCCCAGCATGCTCACCATTTCAGGGTCGCGTGAGCCTGCGCGAACAATACGACCAAACGGGGTTTTCTCCAGAAAAAGCCAGATCGCGACAAGCAGCCCTACAGTGATGACCAGCACGGCCAGGCGATAACGTGTGACAAACACAGGACCGTAATGTACAAATCCCGAGAGGAACGAGGGCGTGTCAAACGGATGGCCCATGGCGCCCCAGATCGTGCGCAGCAGTTCTTCGATGAAGAGCGCCAGGCCGAAGGTTAATAGCAGACTCAAGAGAGGCTCCTTGTCGTAGAGTGGACGCAAAAGCAGGCGTTCTACGACAAGGCCAATGGCGCCGACCAGTATCGGCGCGAGGAACAGCGCACCGACAAAACCGATATAGGGTCGCAATGTCAGGGCAAGATAAGCGCCCAGGGCAAAAAATGCACCGTGGGCAAAGTTCACCAGCCCTAACATGCCGAAAATGATCGACATGCCGACTGCAATAAGTACGAATAGAAAACCCAGCACCAAGCCGTTCATGAGCTGTGACGCGAACAGCGTAGCATCTACCACTGGGCTCTCCTTGCACTCGGAGCATAGCGCACGCAGTCTTGCCGCTTGCGCTATGCGGATTTATGCATCAGGCCCTAGGCCATCTTGCACTCGGTCTCGGCCTTTGATCCATACAGGGCCTCGAGCGGCTGATCCTTGGGTGGCGCAACCGCCACAATATCGAAATAGTCGTATTGGCTCGTGATCTTTGGCTTGACCTGGGCTACCAGAGTGGTTTGTATCAACTGATGATCCCAAGAACGGAAGTACATCGGACGCTCTTTGTATCCTTCGAATTTATGGCTCTCCAGAAAATCGAGCAGCTTCTCGGTCTTGGTGGATCCGGTCTCCTTGATGGCCGCGAGAATCGCTGTACAGCCAAACCAATCTTGCCAGGCCTCTGATTCTGGCGGTTTGCCGAATTTGGTCTGATATTTCTTGGCAAACTGCTCGCTGATGCTGGTGTTCTGTGCGCCTGTGTAGTTCCAAATCTTGGGATAGATACCAGTGGCCGCCTCGGTTCCCGCGGCCCACAAGTCAGTATCGTTGCAGATCAAAGACGATATCGGAATCTTACCTGTAAGCCCCATTTGATGGAATTGCTTGAGAAAGTTGGTCATATCACCACCGCCCAGCCCCAGGAAGATCACGTCGGGCTTGGCCGCCATGAGCTTGAGGATGTAGGAACTGAAGTCGGTGGTGCCAAGCGGCGTTTGATCCGCACCCACAACTTTTCCGCCATCTTTGAGCAGCACCTCGCTCATCTGCTTGTAGCCGTCGATGCCCCAGGCGTACGAGGCATACAGGAAGTACCAGTTCTTGCCATGCTTGGACAGCGACGGATAGATACTGCGCACAGTCTCATAATTGGGCAGATCTATGCGGAAAGTATGTCGGCCGCATTTGGCGCCGGTGATCTCCGTCGCATTGGGGCCGGTGGCCATCAGCAGGATCTTTTCGCGTTCGGCCACGGGCATAATGGCCAGCACGTCGCCGCTGGAGACGCCGCCCTGAACCGCAACGACCTTTTGTTCTTGAATTAGCTTGTGCATATTCTGCTGCGTAGTCTGCGGCCCATTTTCATCCAGCCACACGAGCTCTACAGGACGGTCCAGAATCTTGCCACCGACATCGTCTATGGCAATGGTGGCACCGTTATGGCCTTGTTCGCCCTGCACTGCATACGTGCCGGACTTGGGCAGCAACACGCCTAGTTTTATGGCCTCTGCTGCTCGCGCTGTACGAATAAACGGACCCACGCTGGCTAGGCTGGTCAGCAGCCCCGCAGCGGCACCGGCTTTAAGTATTTCACGCCGGGTAATCCGCATGCTTTGCCCATCTTTCGTGTCCGATATAATCAGTATTTTCCTATGATTTTGCATTTCGAGTCTCCATTTAGATTATAAATTTATTTATAAAACAACGGCTTAAATATTTATTATTTTCAAACCCGCATCATCAATGTATGATCTGTGATCACAGAATACACATGATTTCAATTAGCGTCAATGCAAACTTCCGGACAGAAATATGAACCTGGGCGACAAGCTAAAAAGAATAGATAAAAGCAAACTTTCGGATAAGATCTATGACGAATTAAAAGACCTTTTAATTGCCGGGCAAGTCACGCCAGGCGAACGATTCAGCCTGCGCGGATTAGCCCACTCGACTGGCACAAGCTCCATGCCCGTGCGCGAAGCGGTCGGGCGGCTGGTTGCAGAACACGCATTGGAGGTCCTGCCTAATCGCGCCATCAGGGTTCCCCTTATGACCAAGAGTCGCTTTATAGAGCTGAGAACCATACGGATCAGTCTCGAAGGATTGGCCATCTCGAAGGCGGCTACGAATCGATCCGTCGGAGAACTTAAAAAAATGGCTGAGTACGAGCACCTATTCGAACTGGAACGGCAAAAGCAAGACCCCGACGGAAAGACGGCGGTAAAGTTCAATAAGAATTTGCACTTTGCCATTTATCGTGCCGCCAACATGCCTATTCTGGTAAAAATGATTGAAAGCCTTTGGCTACAAATTGGTCCGGTCTTGAATTACGACTTAGCTATCAATACAGACCGCCTAACCAACACGGAAGCTCAAATTCACCACAAGAACATGATTTCCGCCATAAGAAAAAAAGACCCCAACGCAGCCAAGGCCGCGTTGGTATCAGACTTAATGAGCGCCAGCGAACTGATTCTGAAGAAAAACGTTCTGGCCGACGAATAAAGCGGCGGCCAGAAAGCGAAATACGGTCAGATCTTAAAAATTAACCTTATCTTTACCCTTCAGACTTAGGATTTCGCGTGCCTCATCGGGTGTAGCAATATCAAAATTCAATGCTTCCAGAACGATGCGGATTCGCTTCACCTGCTCTGCGCTCGATGCCGCAAGTTGTCCCGGGCCTATCCACAAAGAGTCTTCCAAACCTACCCTAACGTGCGAGCCCATGGCGGCGCCAATGGTTGCCAGCGGAATTTGGTTTTTGCCGGCACCTAAAATCGACCACTGATAGTCATCTCCGAACAAGCGATCCGCAGTCCGGCGCATATGCATGAGATCTTCAGGATGAGGCCCGATACCGCCCAAAATGCCGAACACAGATTGCACAAACAAAGGCGCTTTGGCTAAGCCTCGATGATGAAAATACTCCAGGTTATACAAGTGACTAATGTCGTAGCACTCGAACTCAAACCGGGTACCATTTGTGTTCCCCGCGGTGAGAATCGCTTCGATATCCCGATAGGTATTTTTGAAAATCAAGTCGCGACTGTTTTCAAGATGCTCTCGCTCCCAGTCATGCTTGAATTCCTTAAACCGCTCCAGCATTGGAAATAGCCCAAAGTTCATTGAGCCCATATTCAAGGACGCAACCTCGGGCTTGAACTCAAGGGCCGGGCGCATGCGCTCTTGAACCGTCATATGCGGGCTGCCGCCCGTTGTAATATTGATAATGGCGTCGGTATGTTTTTTGATCTGCTCTAAAAAGGGCCTGAACAATTCGGGATCCTGCGACGGCCTGCCGTCTTTCGGATCACGCGCATGCAAATGAATAATTGCCGCCCCCGCTTTAGCCGCATCAATGCCTGCTTTGGCAATTTCTGCAGCCGTCACAGGTAGATAAGGCGACATACTGGGGGTGTGAATTGCGCCGGTTGGGGCACAGGTAATAATAACTTTGCGTTTACGCGCCATGTCTTTGCTCCTATTTGCCAAGGTTTGCTTTGTTCTTGAAACTAACCAGCTCCATTAACTTCGTGTCTCTCCAGTCGGCCCGCTCTCGAAGCTGGTCGCGCGGCAGCATCTGTTCGCGGTGAGCCGCCACATCGTCTATTAACGATTCGGTCCAAGGCTCTACGACAGACTGCTGCGCGGCGATCGACTCATATAAGCCGCCATACCGGCGACAATAATCAGCGAGGCCTTCAGGCGCATTCAAATCGATCGTCTCAAACGGCCCCATAAAGGCCCATCGCAAGCCCAGCCCATCTTTAATGGTCGCGTCCACATCGCCTACAGACATATAGCCGTGCTTGACCAGCTTGAAAGCCTCATTTAACACAGCTCCTTGCAGCCTATTCAATACAAAGCCTTCAATTTCTTTTTTTAATAACACAGGTCTTTGTTTAATGTTGTCCATTAAGTTGACCGTCTGCCGAACCACTTGCTCACTCGTCCACGGCGCACCGCACACCTCCACCAACGGAATTAAATGAGGCGGATTTACGGGATGCGCTACGACGCAACGTTCTCTGTTGCTCAATGCCACAGAGAACAAGGACGCCGGAATGCTGGAAGTGGAACTTGCCAGCACGGTTTGCCGCGGGCATAACTCATCTAGCAGCTGAAAGATTTCCGTTTTGATCTCTAATTTTTCGGGCAGATTTTCCTGAACATAAACGGCGCCATCGAGGGCGGTTTCAATCTCGGGGAAAACCTGAATACGCGCTGACGTGGCCTCCTGATCCACCAACAGATCATGCTTGTGCAAAACGCCCAACTGCGTCGCAATCAGGCCACACACCTCGCTAGCGACCCGACTATCCTTGTCCCATATACGCACTTCATGGCCAGCTCGCGCGAATACAATGGCCCAGGAACGGCCGATTAAGCCCGCACCAACAATCCCTATCTTCAAGAGGCTTCCTTTTTCGTCGATGCCGTATGGGGCTGCTCCACGGCGTCAAAACAGCTTTTCAGTGTTGCCATCAACGGCTAGCGCCTGCCCTGAAATGTTTTTAGCTAGGTCACTGGCTACAAACACCACCATATTCGCAATATCTTCAGCTGTCACCATACGGTTCAACGAAGCCTGCTGCTTATAAGTGTTTTCCATCTCGGAAACTGGCTTGCCCAACATTTGCGCCTTGGCCGCAATCACCGCCTGAATCCGTGGCCCGGCTACTGCACCAGGGCAAATTGCGTTAACGCGAATGCCATGCGGGCCCAGCTCGATCGCCAGCGATTTAGTAAACCCGACCACCGCCCATTTGGAAGCCGAGTAGGGCGACCTGCCAGCGAAACCCAAGCGGCCCGCAGCGGACGACAAATTGACGATGGAAGGCGCATTCCCCGCACGCAACATGTCCAGACCATATTTCACGCACAGAAACTGTCCCGTAATATTTACCGCAAACGTTCTATCCCAATCTGCCTTTTCTATTTTCTCGACCGGGCCGGTAGGCCCCGCCACCCCTGCGTTGTTTACCAGAATGTCCAGGCCGCCCAGCTTTTTTTTCACCTCACCGAGCAGGCTTTGCACATCGGCTTCGGATGACACATCGGCCACAGCAACGTGATACGAGCTATCCTCACCTTTCAGCTTGGCGAGCGTGCCAGAATCAATGTCAGAAACAAAAACCTCGGCTCCCTGAAGCTTGAATTGCTTGGCTATTTCCAGGCCAATGCCGCTACCTCCCGCCGTTACTAGGACACGTCTGCCGTTCAGGTTCATTGTTTAATCTCCGACCGTTCTGTTCTATTCATTTCACCTGATATCTGTGATCACAGGCATCATAGCAAATAAATAATGATGGTGACAAAGAAAATTCGTAGTCACATAAACGCGCTACGTGACATCGGGCTAGATTTCTATATACGACCATAGTTGCAAATTGTTTGGTCCGCCGTTGTGCAGCGGCAGCCGTTGTGGCTACCCTCCACGCAATAACCTGCACTCTTTGTGGGTGCCATTGAAGCGAGAACACCCGAGTCTTTGCGCCTCAAATCCTTAGATAGTGAAACAGAAAGCGGTATAGAATTCTTACTTTTCCGTGGGCGGATCCCAAGGCAAGGCGTGCTCGGC
>JBDTLC010000136.1:0-8091 GCA_039935015.1 Paralcaligenes sp.
TTGTGTAGCGGTCGGGTAGCGCAATGTGCCTGGAGCTTTGGCCATCAGGCGAAATGATACTGATCCCACCGTGGATCAATGTGGCAATACACAAATTCCCATGAGCGTCGATCGCCATGGAGTCAAATTTTTGATAATGCTGCCCTGGTGAAGCAGTCAGCATGCGTACACCCGGGAGCTTCCCCGATGCCGGCAAGGCCGACAACCGCTGGATCTCCGTCAAGTTCGGGAATTTTGGCCCGTACCGCCGTGCCAATTGCCACGTCGGCAAACGGGAAGCCGGGTGTATTGCCCATGAATTTCCCGCTGATCACGCCACTTGAATCGACAAAATGAATTTCCAGAAGATTTTCCACAGTGGCTGGCTCAGACGCTTAGCGGCCAGATCACCTAGTGCGATATCAGTGCTCAAGATGTCCAGAGCCGACAGCCACTGAAACATCATCCTATCGTTTACCCTCGGTTTTCGTGTGGAGAATTAGCGATCAGCAATTATTCCCTACGTGCGCTTCCAGAGATTCCAAAAACAGAACGCAGATTGGGAATTATTCAATAGACACTGGGACGGCTATCCGCAACACTGAGCCAGCGAATTGGAAAAAGACCGGACACAACGGATGTGTGGATAAAAATATGCACTATGACTTCGACTTTAGTTTCGTAAGTGCGTTTTGGCGCAGCTTGCTCGATGGGATGTGGCTCACCACCGAGATGTCGGTACTTTCTTTAGTGCTGGGATTTTTGCTGGGAGTGGCGCTGGCCGTAGCCAGAAGCGAAGGCGGCCCCATTCCCAGGAAAATGGCGGCGGCTTTTGTTGACCTGACCCGTAATACGCCGTTGATCGTACAAACGTTTTGGTTGTTTTTTGGCCTGGCATCGCTACAGGTAAGGGTGCCTGCGTTTTACGCCGCCGTTGTCGCCTTGACCATCAACACTTCGGGATACACCTGTGAAATTGTCAGGGCCGGAATGGAGTCCATCCACAAAGGCCAAAAAGAGGCTGCGGCCTGCTTAAGCTTCAACAAAGCCCAAATACTGGGCTACATCGTATTGCCCCAGGCGGTCGAGAAAATGTATCCGGCGCTAATCAGCCAGTTTGTCTTGATGATGCTGGCCACCTCGATTATGTCGGAAATATCGGCCGAGGAGTTGACTGCGGTGGGGTATCAAATTCAAAGTCAGACATTTCGCGGCTTCGAGGTTTTTATCGTCATTGCCATTATTTATCTGTTTCTTTCCTGGCTATTACGGATCGCGATGGGCCTGTGCTACGAAATGGCGTTTCCCAAGAAAAGTCGCATTCAACAGAGCAAAAAAAAATGAGACGAGAGGTGTAGATCATGATGTTTGGCATTACCTACGACCAATGGTTTTTTGTATTGAAAGGCGCGGGCTGGACTATTGTCTTGTCCTTATTGGGGTTTATAGGCGGAACGCTGTTGGGCCTGCCTCTGGCCATTGCACGCGCATCTGGCCGAATGCTGTCAGGGTGGTTAAGCGGGCTTTACGTCAAGCTGGTGCAGGGCATTCCGTTGCCGGTCATGATGTTTATTGTGTATTTTGGAATCAGCATAGCCGGGTATGACTTGCCCGCGCTGGTGGCTGCCGGCTTGGCTATGACGCTTTATTCCAGTGCGTTTTTGGGTGAAATTTGGCGCGGCTGCATTGAGTCCGTTCCAGTGACGCAATGGGAAGCATCGGATTGTCTGGCTTTTTCAAAATTGCAGACGCTCGCCTTCATTATTCTGCCGCAGGCATTCCGGGTGGCCATTCCGCCCACAGTGGGGTTCTTGGTGCAAATTATCAAGAATTCTTCGTATGCGGTAGTGATCGGTTTTTTTGATCTTACCTATTCGGCACGCGTCATCAATAACTCAACGTTCAAGCCGTTCGCAGTGTTTACGGTGGCCGCGCTTATTTATTTCATGATGTGTTATCCACTTTCCCTGTTGTCGTATCGCCTGGAAAAGAAACTGAAAAGTAAAAATAATTAAAGGGTTTTGCTATGGATCCGGTTGTCAGCTTCAAGAATGTAAAGAAATCTTACGGCAGGGACGATGTCCTGAAGGGCATTTCGTTTGATGTGCCCAAAGGTAATGTGGTGGCATTGATCGGCCAAAGCGGGTCGGGGAAAAGTACTGCCTTGCGCTGCGTCAATGGTTTGGAAGCTATCAACGAAGGCGAGCTGCATGTATGTGGACGGCAATTGCACAAGAAAGATTGCGATATTTTCAGCCTTAGAAAAGAAGTCGGGATTGTTTTCCAAAGCTATAACCTGTTTCCCCATTTAAGCGTTGAACAAAATATTACGATCGCGCCGCGCAAAGTGAAAAAGGTCGCGGCAAAAGAGGCCCGAGAATTGGCCGCGTATGTGTTGAACCAGGTTGGGTTGGCCGACAAGGCCCGGGCCTACCCCGAGCAGTTGTCGGGGGGTCAGCAGCAGCGTGTGGCGATTGCTCGCTCGCTGGCCATGCAGCCACAGCTTATGTTGTTTGACGAGGTCACCTCTGCGCTGGATCCGCAAATAACGGGAGAGGTCTTGAAAGTAATAGAAAGCCTTGCCAAAGATGGGATGACCATGGTGCTGGTGACGCACGAGATGGCTTTTGCGCAAGCAGTGGCCGACCAAATCCTGTATGTCAGGGACGGTGTTGTATGGGAGGCCGGCGACGGCAGCCTTCTAAAGAATCCTCAAACGCCCGAGTTGAGGCAATTTATTGGTAATGGCCTGTAAGGCCCAACGAATTATTAACGATGATACGGAGATAAGCATGACAAGCAAAAAAATGGTGTACCTAGCATTAGGTGTTTCTTCCTTGATGGCTACCCTGGCCGTTCAAGCCAACACCCTTGATGCCATTCACAAGCGGGGCACGCTTATTGTAGGCGTGGATATTGGCGCACCCCCCTATGGCATGGTCGACAAAAATGCCAAAGAGACGGGTTTCGATATTGATTCGGCGCATTTGCTGGCCAAGGATCTGGGTGTCAAGCTGAAGGTGGTGCCCGTTACCGGGCCAACGCGGGTACAGTTTTTGCGCACCAATAAAGTCGATGTGATTATGGCGTCGTTCTCGATTACGCCCGCAAGAAAAGAAGTGATCGATTTTTCGGAACCCTACGGTGTTGTGCCCGTGGTCGTTGGAGGCCCCAAGGCTGCCAAGGTTACTTCGCCCAAGGATCTGGCCGGTAAGGCGATTGCTGTGACACGTGGCACAACCAGCGATCAGGCCATTACTAAGAGCACCGAGGGCGTGCCGGGGGTGTCCATTGTTCGCTATCAGGACGATGCTACAACGAACACCGCGGTCCTGACGGGCCAGCAAAACTATATTGTGGCCGCCAGCAGTGTTTTGCCGGAGATTCACAAATCCAATCCCAAGCGAGACGTCGTGTACAAGTACACGGCTATCAGTTTCCCTATGGGTGTTGGTATTCGCAAAGACGAGCCCGAGCTCAAAGCCAAAATAAATCAGTGGGTGTCTACAAATCTTAAAAACGGCGCGCTCAATACCATTTACAAAAAATATTTTATCGGGCAATCCCTGCCTGCGGAGATGTTGAAATAAAAACAGAAATGTTGAAATAAAACGTAGGGGAGCCTTGTTTTGGCGCTAACGCTGTTGGTTGCGAACGAGAATCCGGCGGCTCCCCTGGCTTCAAACGAGATCGTACTCATGTCGAAAAAATCGCAGTTTTTGCTTTTGAATCCGGTGGACGATGTGGTTATCGCCCTTGAACAATTAATAGGTGGTACTCCGCTGATTAATGGCGCAGTGGTTTCAGGATTGATACCGGCCGGCCATAAGGCTGCTATCAGGCCGGTTGCACAAGGTCAGGCGATCAGGCGTTACGGCCAGATTATCGGCTTTGCCAGCAAACCGATATCGGCTGGTCAGCATGTACACACGCACAATATGGTAATAGGCGAGTTCGAAAAAGATTATCGGTTTTCGCAAGACTATATTCCGACTAATGTCGTCGCCTCTCAGGATTATTTTCAAGGTATTGTGAGGGTCAATGGCCAGGTGGCGACTCGCAATTACATCGGCATACTAACCTCGGTCAATTGCTCGGCAACTGTCGCACGTGCCATAGCAGATCACTTCCGCCGCGACCTTCGCCCTGATGCGTTGGGGCCGTATCCCAATATAGACGGTGTTGTCGCGCTGACGCACGGCGCCGGCTGCGCCGTGGATCCCCGTGGCGAAGGCCTGGCCGTTTTGCAAAGAACGCTGGCCGGCTATGCACGGCACGCTAATTTTGGCGGTTTGCTGATTATTGGCCTGGGGTGTGAAACCAATCAAATTTCAACGCTGCTTAAAACGCAGAGCCTGGAAGAGAGCGAGCGCCTGCGCACGTTTACTATCCAGGAAAGCGGTGGAACTTCCCAAAGCGTCGCTAAAGGTATCAAGGCGGTCAATGAGATGCTGGCCGTGGCCAATGACGTGTCGCGCGTGCCGGTGTCGGCCAGCCACCTTAAAGTTGGATTGCAATGCGGCGGCTCGGATGGCTATTCGGGTATTACCGCAAATCCGGTTCTGGGCGCAGCTGTTGATGAGTTGGTGCGCCATGGTGGCACGGCCATTCTTTCGGAGACGCCTGAAATCTATGGCGCTGAACATTTATTGACCTGTAGAGCCGTCAATCCGCAAGTAGGACAAAAGCTGGTTGATCTGATCGCATGGTGGAAAGACTTGTGCGAGCGGAACAACGCCGCACTGGATAATAATCCGTCGGCCGGCAACAAGGCGGGCGGGTTGACGACGGTACTTGAAAAATCGCTGGGCGGTATTGCCAAGGGTGGAACCACCGGCTTGATGGAGGTTTATCAGTATGCTGAGCCGGTGGAGCAGCATGGTCTGGTGTTCATGAATACGCCTGGCTACGATCCGATTTCGGCTACTGGGCAGGTGGCCGGCGGGGCCAATTTGATCTGTTTTACGACGGGCCGCGGGTCGGCCTACGGTTGTGCGCCAACGCCGTCCCTTAAGTTGGCGACCAACACGCGCTTATGGGATCGTCAGCGAGACGACATGGATATGAATTGTGGTTCGGTTGTCGATGAGGGCGCCAGCATAGAGCAATTAGGACAGGAGCTTTATCAACAAATGCTGCGCTGCGCGTCCGGCGAGCGCTCCAAGAGCGAATTTCATGGCTATGGCCAGAATGAATTTGTACCCTGGCAATTAAGCGTTATTACGTGAACGGTCTCGCCGTTCCTAATACTTAATTGGCGTAGCCGCCACTCTTAATTCCATTTTTCATCCTCAAGTAACTCAACTCTTATGCAAACAAAATACAGCAGTGCCCGATACAAGGGTGTGTATCCTGTGGTGCCCACGATCTTCAAGACTAATGGAGATCTGGATCTGGACGGACAAAAAAGGTGTGTTGATTTCATGATCGATGCGGGCTCTGATGGCCTGAGCATATTGGCTAATTTTTCCGAGCAGTTTGTTATTTCCGATGAAGAAAGGCGCGTCCTGACGGAAGCGATATTGGGGCATGTTGCAGGGCGCGTTCCTGTCATTGTGACCACCTCGCATTACAGCACCGATATATGCAAAGCCCGCAATGAGCACGCGCGCCAGCATGGCGCTGCCATGGTGATGTTGCTGCCTCCCTATCACGGGACGACCATACGCTGTAATGAAACGCAGATTTATGAGTTTTACGATCGCCTTTCCGCATCGAGCCAGATACCGATCATGATTCAGGATGCTCCTATGAGCGGCGCGGCTATGTCGGCGTCCTTTTTAGCCAAGATGGCTAAAGAAATCGAGCACGTCTCGTATTTCAAGATCGAGATGCCTGGCGCCGCATCCAAGCTGCGCGAACTGATACGCCTGGGTGGCGACAGTATCGAAGGCCCCTGGGATGGGGAAGAAGCCATTACTCTGTTGCCTGACCTGGATGCAGGGGCGACAGGCGCCATGACGGGCGGAGGCTATCCGGATGGTATAAAAGCGATTTTCAACAGCTATTTCGCAGGCGATCGCGAGCAAGCTGTGGCGCTGTACCAGCAGTGGCTTGTGCTGATCAATTATGAAAACCGTCAGGGTGGCATTTTGACCAGCAAGGTTTTGATGCAGGAGGGCGGCATCATCGAATCGGCCAACGGCAGGCATCCGTTTCCGGCGATGACACGCGAGGTTCACGCCGGCTTGATTGAAACGGCCAAAAGGCTGAACCCGCTGGTGTTGCGTTGGGCAAACTAGGGTTTGCCTGCGTGTTGGCGTTGTTTGCCGGCTAATTTTGGTCGACGTAGGCTGGTATGGCTCGAGCTTGAAGAATCGCGTCGATCAGCGCTTTCGTGGCGCGCGTCAGGTTGCGCTGCTTGCGGGTAATCAGGCCGAACGGCTGTGATCGCGAGGGTAGTTGTATGGGCAGTATGGTAATTGCGCCGTAGCGGGCGAAGAATGCGGCGACATCGGCGGGAATCAGGGCCAGCAAATCGCTGCTGTCGCTGAGCAGCGTAATCGTGACGAATGTGGAGGCGGTTTCCACAGGGCTGATGAAGGCGTTGATGTCGGCGCGCTCCAGTTCTTGTTTGAGCAGAATGTTAAGGGGGGTCCGATTCGGATAGGATATCCAGCGCGCTTCCTTCAGGTCGGCAAGCACTAGCCTTTCGCGTTGTCGCAACGGGTTTTTGTTGCCTGCGACGATAGCGACATCTTCCTCGGCCAAATGAATGTAGTCGTAACCTTCGGAGTGCTGGCTGACGCTGGTGCGCCCTATGACCAGGTCCAGCTTGTCGCTATTTAGCATGCCCAGCATATTCGTGCTGGTGCTTTCATAAATTTCGATCACGATTTCCTTATTGGCATCGCACACGGTGTTAATGGCGCTTTTTAGTATTTTCGGGACGCCTCCCATGATGACGCCCACCCTTATTTTGCCGCCGTGGCCCGTTTTGATTTCCGTCAGCTCGTCCGCGAGGGCAATGACGTCTTTGCGAATGGCATGCGCGTAATTGATAGCGCATTCGCCGAACTGGTTGGCATACAGACCATCTCGCCTTCTTTCGAATAGCCTATCGCCCAAGATCAGCTCGGCTTCCTGCAACGCCTTGCTGGCCGTGGATTGTGACATGGCCAACTCGACGGCGGCGCGGCGTAGCGAGTTGTGTCGGCCTATGGCGATGATCAGGTTCAGTTGCTTGAGCCGCAAGCGGCCAAAAAGCATATTGGTGTTGTTGCTCATTGAGTTATTCTCCGTGGCGGATCGCCACTGCAGCCCCAAATGTAACTTGGTTCGCGATGTTTGATCAAAAAGCTTTGTGTCGTATTAATTTCTGGCGTAAATCTGACGTGTAGAATCGGCAGGTGAATGCAGAGGATTATATTGACGTCATGAACACTCACCGCCCAGGAAGCCGACGATAACGGTCATTGGCTCGACGGAAATCACTTTAACTCATGGCGTCGCCTGACCGCCGTTTACGTCTAACGAAATACCCGTTATAAGTGCTGCGTCGTCTGACGCAAGAAATGCCACTGTGCCAGCCAAATCAGCGACGCATGCGTGACGTCTGAGCGGAATTTCCGCCAATATTTGCTGCCTCTTTTTGGCGCTTCGGCGCGACTCCCATAGGCCAGTCGTGCGCGCCTTCTTGCACCAACCGCATAGTGTGTAGGCAAGGCCAATACCGCCTCCTGCTGCGGTCAGGAAAGTGGTCTTGCCTGTGATCCCTTTCATTAGTCCATCTTAATATCGGCGAACTTGATAACCTTGTCCTAGCGCTCGGTTTCTGCATCGATAGGGTTGCGAAAATCTTTGATCGAGCCGTCCTTTGGATCGGCTCCCACCTTTGACAAGCTGGTTTTGAAGGAGTCCGTCAGCAATATCCTGTTGACGGCCACATTGGTTTTTTCAAGAATGACGGGTGGTATTCCGGCAGGGGCCAGTAAAGAAATCCAGCCTTGTGATTCCGCTACTGCTCGTAATTAAGCGCCAATCCGGAGTCGGGCCAGTCATCGATGGCAATGAGGCGTCCGCTACCCGAAAGCGTGACGAAGGCCGTGCGCCGGCCTACTCCTCCAAAGCAGAGGTTGGTTGTGTAGCGGTCGGGTAGCGCAATGTGCCTGG
>JBDTLC010000137.1:0-17350 GCA_039935015.1 Paralcaligenes sp.
CAAGGCGACGTATTCGGGCTGTCCTTGCCCCGACCCGGCCTGGTATATAAAAGCGACCAAGGTCGATCTGGATTCGGCTGAAAACGAAGGGGTGGCGCGCAACGGCGTATTGTATTTCAAAGGGGTCCCCATACTGGCGTCGCCTTACTTCACCTTTCCTATCAAAAAAGAGCGTAAATCGGGTTTTCTGATTCCGACCTATGGCACTTCGAGCAATAGCGGTTTTGAGTTTTCACTACCGTATTACTTCAATCTGGCGCCCAATTACGATGCAACGCTTACGCCCAAATATATGAGCAAGCGTGGCCTGCAGTTGGGGGGCGAATTCCGGTATCTGGGGTCTGGTTATAACGGGCAAATCACGGGCACTTATTTGCCCAAGGATGCGCTGACCACTACCCCGCGCTGGCTGTACATTGCGCAACATGCGCAGGTTCTGGGGGGCGGATTTAGCGGCATGTACGATATCCGGCACGTATCTGACGATAACTACTTCCGGGATTTCACGACCTTTGGCTTGAATGACGCCATCTCCAATACGCTGCCCAGCGTGGCCCAGCTTAATTGGAGCGGCTACAAGTACTGGAGCTCTTACCTGCAAGTCTATACCTATCAGACGCTGCAGGACTCCACCGCCGGCTATACCGCGCCACCCTATAACAAGTTGCCCGAACTGCATGTGTTGGGGGCGCGCTACAACTGGGGCGGGTTTGACGTACAGTCCGACAACTACGCCACCAAGTTCGTGTCACCCTTGTATCGGGGCAATATACCGGCGTTTTCGCCTTATTACGGTCTGCATGCTTTACCCGACGGCGCGCGCTTTAGCTCGTACAACACGGTTTCGTATCCGATTGTGCATGCAGGCTGGTATGTGACACCCAAGATCGGCCTGCATATGAGTCAGTACAACACGCAATGGTATGGCTTGAATCCGGGCTACCCCTCCACGCAGTCGCGCATATTGCCTATTATGTCGGTGGATTCGGGCATGACTTTCGAGCGCAATACCACTTTGTTTGGCCATGATGCGATTCAAACTCTGGAGCCGCGGATGTACTATCTGCGCGTGCCTTATCGGGATCAGTCGCAACTGCCCAATTTTGATACAGCGCTATCCACCTTCAATTTCTCACAGGCCTTTAGTGAAAACATCTATAGCGGCGGATGGGATCGCATCGCCAATGCCAATCAACTTACGCTGGGCCTGACTTCGCGCTGGCTGGATGCGGAAACGGGCTCCGAGCGCCTGACGCTGCAGGCGGCGCAACGCCTTTATTTTCAGGACCAGCGTGTCACCTTGCCAGGCGAAGTGCCTCGGACCAATACCAAATCCGATTATCTGTTTGGCGCCGGCGCAGCCTTGACCGATAAGCTCAATGTGCGTTTCGATGCACTGTACGACCCCTACTCGCACGCGCGCAATCAGATGTCGGCGGGCCTTAAATGGGCACCCAAGCGTCTGGCCAACATTTCGGTATCCTATCGGTATACGCGCGATCCCAACACCATTATTATTAATCCTTTGCTGCAGCAAGTGTCCCCAACTTATGTCAACAACAACACCGAACAAATTACGGTTTCGGGCCAATGGCCCATTACCAGCAAGATCTATGCTATGGGTCGGGTCGATTATTCCTTGCATGACAGGCGTACGACTCAGTCGGTTGTCGGCCTGGAATACAAAGGCGACTGCTGCTGGGTGGCGCGAATGGTGTTCCAGCGTTACGCAGTTTCTGCGGCACAGGCCAATACGGCCATGTTTTTACAATTAGAATTGAGCGGCCTGGGTTCTTTAGGCACCGATCCGTTAAGCCTGCTGAGCAAAACAATTACAGGTTACGAGTCGGTCGCCCCGCCTATACCCGACAAAACCACCTTCGAGAGGTATGAATAATGCGTCGTCTTGTGTTTGTGTTGATCCCGATACTCGGGCTGTTCTCAGGGCCCCTCTGGGCCGCCCAAACGAAGGCGCATCACGCGGTGCAAGCCAAGGCGCCCCAAACTCAACAGTTTGTCGATGGCATCGCGGCTGTTGTCAATAAAGACGTGATTACGCTCGGACAGGTAGACGCACAAGCCCAGGTGGCCGCTGCGCAACTAAAGCAGCAAAGAATCGCTGTACCGGATCGTCAAACGCTGCAGAAACAGGTGCTGCAACGCATGATTACCGAGAAGCTCGAAGAGCAGGAGGCCGCGCGTTTGAAGCTGACTGTGAGCGATGAGCAATTGCAGCAGGCTGTTCAGACCGTGGCGACGCGCAACAAGATTAGCGTTGATCGCTTGCGCCAGGAAGTGCAAAAGACGACCCCTTGGGACGATTATCTGAAATCTTTGCGTCAGGAAGTGCTTCTGGACCAGTTGCGCCAGCGTGAGGTCGATAGCAAGATTGTCATTTCTGATGCGGATGTAGATGCCTTTCTGAAAGCCCAGGCGCGGCCCGGAGCAGAACAGGTGCAGGCAGCGCCGCCACCACGCCCAGCGCCAGCGCCAGCGCCACAGCGTGCTCCTCAGCCTGCGACGGAGTCTTTTGGTCCTGAGCTGATGGGCTTGGCGGAGATTCTGGTGGCGGTGCCCGAGGGGGCGACCCCGGAACAGGTTCAGGCGTTGCACAAAAAGGCCGAGGCAGTCTATGCCAAGCTACGTCGTGGCGCCAGTTTTGCCAGTGTGGCGGCCGCGTCTTCCGATGATACGCAGGCACTTAAAGGCGGCAATATGGGTGTGCGCCCTGTGCAAGGCTGGCCCGATTTGTTTATCAATGCGACTCGCAACCTGAAGGCGGGCCAGATCAGCGGCATTATTAAAAGCGGCAATGGCTTTCACATTTTGAAGGTGCTGGCGCGCGGTTATCAGCAGCGGCGCGTTCCAGGATCACGTGCACAAGCCCAGGCTCCGGCCCCAGCGCCGGCACCGCAAGAGCCGATGGCCCCCACTGAACCTGTCTTGCAGAAGGGACCGATGATGGTGACGCAGACTCATGCGCGCCATATTCTTATCAAGGTAACCAAGGTCATGTCCGATGAACAGGCTCGTACTCGCTTAGAGCAGATTCGTCAGCGGATTGAGCATGGTGAAAAATTTGCCGATATGGCCAAGCGCTATTCTCAGGATTCATCGGCGCCTTTGGGCGGGGACCTGGGCTGGTTGAGCCCAGGCGAAACCGTGCCGGCCTTCGAGCAAGCCATGAATGCTTTGCAGCCAGGCCAGATCAGCCAGCCGGTTCGGTCGCCATTTGGCTGGCATCTGATCGAGGTCGAAGGGCGGCGCACCAAGGATATGGCGGGAGACTACAAACGTGTGCAGGCACGTCAGATTCTCTTCCAGCGCAGGGCCGGCCCGGCCTTCGAAGACTGGATCAATCTTTTGCATGGTCAAGCCTATATCGATAACCGACTCGACCCGAAATCCAATCGCCAGCCCGCCCGTTAGGTTGACGGTGACGACGCATCAGGCTCGCAAGCGCTTCGGCCAGCATTTTCTGGTTGATGAGGCAGCAATCGAGGCCATTGTGCGAGCCATTGCGCCTCGGCCAGACGATGTCGTGGTAGAGATTGGCCCCGGGTTGTCGGCGTTGACGCGGCCGCTGATGCGTGCGCTCGATCATTTGACAGTGATTGAAATCGATCGGGATCTGGCCGCGCGTCTGCGCCGCACGCACTCGGACGAACGGTTGACGGTAGTGCAGGATGATGCGCTGACCTTTGACTTTGGTGCTCTGGGTGAACGTTTGCGCGTTGTTGGCAATCTTCCCTACAACATCTCTAGTCCTTTATTGTTTCATTTGATCGAGTATGCCCAGTGTGTACGGGACCAGCATTTCATGTTGCAGCGTGAAGTGGTTGACCGGATGGTGGCCAAGCCTGCCACGAGTGACTACGGGCGTTTATCGGTGATGCTGCAGTCGCGTTACCGGATGAACAAGTTGTTTGATGTGCAGCCTGAATCGTTTGACCCGCCCCCCAAGGTGGTGTCGGCGATGGTGCGCATGACGCCATTGTCCCCGGCACAGATTCAGATCCAAAACCAGGCGGCGTTTTCGCAGGTTGTGGCCCGAGCTTTTGCGCAGCGGCGCAAAATGTTGCGCAAAGGGCTGGGCGACTGGGCGCCGCTGGTAGCTTGGGATGCTCTGGGTGTTGCAGGCACGGCGCGTGCCGAAGAGTTGTCAGTGGAACAGTTCGCGGCGCTTACCGATTGCCTGCTGACTGCAGGCGTGTTGCGCTTATAGCAGCCCCCCTTGTTATAGCAGCCCCCCATGTTGTAGCGGCACCCCTAGTTGTAGCGGCACCCCTTGTGGGTGCCACAGCAGTTTGCTGGCGCTATCCAAAAAACCAGTAGCATACGGCGATGGAGGCGAGCACGCCGGCCAAATCTGCGGCCAGCGCGCAGCCTACGGTGTGGCGCGCACGCTGAACACCCACGGCGCCAAAATAGACGGCCAGCACGTAAAACGTAGTTTCGGTGCTGCCCTGCATGGTGGCTGCGAGCAGGGCGGGAAAACTGTCTACGCCGAAGTGCTGCATGGTTTCAATCAGCATCGCTCGCGCTGCGCTGCCTGAGAATGGCTTGACCAGTGCAGTGGGCAAGGCGTCGATGAAACGCGTATCCAGACCTGCCACGTGTATTGCCCACCGTATGACGTCGAGCAGGGAATCGAGCGCTCCCGAGGCGCGCAACACGCCGACGGCACAAAGCATGGCTACCAGATATGGGAGCAAATCCTTCGATATGTCGAAACCTTGTTTGGCACCTTCGATGAAGGATTCGTAGACGGGCACTTTCTTGTAGACGCCGGCGGCGAGGAAAAAAACAATGACGCCAAACAGCGTTAAATTTCCCATCAATGAAGACAGCGAGCTGATCGCACTGGCCGACAAAGTGCCCAACAGCGCCATGAAACTGCCCAGAGCCAACAACAATCCACCCAGCCACGCTAACACGACCGGGTCGTGCAGTTTAAGTTTTTGCATGAAAGCCACTGTCAGCAGGCCGGTGAGGGACGAGGCTGTTGTGGCCAGCAGGATGGGCAGAAAGACCAGGGTGGGGTCGGCCGCCCCTTGTTGCGCCCGGTACATGAAAATAGTGACAGGCAGCAAGGTGAGCGACGAAGAGTTGAGCACCAGAAACAGAATTTGCGCGTTGGTGGCGGTTTCGGGTGTCGGGTTAAGCGTTTGCAATTCGCGCATGGCGCGCAGGCCTATTGGCGTCGCCGCGTTGTCCATTCCCAAAGCGTTAGCGGCAAAGTTCAGCGTAATCAGACCTAATGCCGGGTGCCCTGCGGGAACCTCGGGCATAAGGCGGCGAAACAGCGGCCCTAGCAGCCTGGCCAACTTCTCGATAAGGCCAGCCTGTTCGGCGATGCGAAGAAAGCCTAGCCACAAGGTCAAGGTGCCGAACAGCAGGATCATCAGGTCGACCGACAGCTTGGCCATGTCGAACAGACTGAGCACCAGACGCGAAAAAATTTCTGGATCGTGCAGGAACAGCCAGTGGTACAGGCCCGACAGACTGGCGATGATGAAGAAGCCGAACCAAAGCATATTCAACATAAACGGGCGTCCGGCTCTTCGGGCTAGGTCGCTTGTGGCTTATGCTGGATCAATTCTATTTTGTACCCGTCGGGGTCTTCCACAAAAGCGATGACGGTTTGGCCGTGCTTCATGGGGCCTGCTTCGCGTGTGACCTTCCCGCCTCGCGCTTTGATGGCGGCGCAGGCTTGATAGGCGTCTTCGACCTCTATGGCGATGTGGCCATAGCCATTGCCCAGATCGTACGCCGTGGTCTCCCAGTTGTGGGTGAGTTCTATCACGGCGCCATCAGCCTCGTTCTGGAAGCCCACGAACGCCAGCGTAAATTTGCCTTCCGGAAATTCTGTACGTCGCAGCACGTGCATGCCGAGCACTTGCGTATAGAATGCGAGCGACTTTTGCAGGTCGCCGACTCGAAGCATGGTATGAAGTAGTCGCATCAGGTCTTCCTTAGAGCTTGGGGTTAAAGCAACGGTAGGCAGGCTGGGTCTTGTTGGCGCAGAATATTGCGCGCCCGCTCGAACCCGGGAAGTATCCGGCCTACCTCACGCCAGAAATTTTTGCTGTGATTCATTTCTCGCAGGTGAGCGATTTCGTGAACCACCACATAGTCGATGATATCGCGTTCAAAGTGGATCAGGCGCCAGTTCAGCATAATATTGCCGTCGCTATTGCATGAGCCCCAGCGGGTGGCCGCTGACGATAGCCGCCAGCGCTTGATCTGCAATTGGCTGATGGACAGAAAATGCTGCAGTCGCAGATCGAACCAAGCTTGCGCCTGGTGCTGCAGCCAGGCGTGCACGATATCGCGTACTCGGCCATGTTCGGCCGTAATAGGCAACGCCAGGCGCAGCGTGTCGCCATCGACGGGAGCGAAGGCGGAGCCCAGGAATTGGGTAGGGGCCTGGGTTTGGCCCAGTCTAAGAATGATCCGGTTGCCCAGGTAGGGAATGTCGCCACCGTCCTGCCAGCGCGTATGAGCCATTGCCATTTGCGCTTGGCGCGCCTGGCTGACACTTAGCTTATCGAGGATCCATCGCGACTTCTCGATCACCACGTCGTCAATCTGGCTCAGGCCAACCCAGCTTGGCGCCGTGATCAGCAAACCGTCGTCGTTGATGGTCAGGCCTATGCTTTTGCGCCGTGAGCGTTGCAAGACGAAACCAATGGTCTGAGTGCTGGCACGCACTTCGCGCCAGCGCGTTCCCGCCGCCAGGGAGAGTGGTCGGACGGTGGGTATGACGGCGACATCAGTAGCCAGTTTGATTGGCGCACGCGGCTTGCTGGGGATGACAGGTGCAGCGGAAACTTCAGAAAACAGTTCCAGCTGTTCAAAGAGACTCATAACGTTCCGGGTTAAGTTGACGCATTTCATTTTCAATCCATTCCTGAACTTGTTTGTTCAGGGCAGCGGCCGTGAGGCCCTTGCTTTCGATCATGGGCCCGACCGACAGTGTAACTAGACCCGGCTTTTTGATGAAGGCATTGCGCGGCCAGCACTCGCCGGCATTGTGGGCGATGGGAATAACGCCTGTGCCGGTGCGGGTCGCTAATAAGGCACCGCCCATTTTATAGCGGCCGGTTTTGCCCGGGGCAATGCGGGTGCCTTCGGGAAATAAAAGAGGCCAACGGCCTTCAGTGATACGCTTTTGGCCAACGCTGACCACCTGTTCGAATGCGTCGCGTCCCCTCGATCGGTCGATGGGGATCATATTTAATAGAGCCAGACCCCAGCCGAAGAAGGGCACGTGGTGCAATTCTCTTTTATATACAAAGCACACTTCGCGGGGCATATAGGCCGGAAAAAATAAGGTTTCCCACGCAGACTGGTGCTTGGACAGAATGATGGCCGGTCCATCCGGAAAGTTTTCGGCACCCTTGATTTGCCAGCGTATGCCTAATATGAGTCGAGCTCCCCAGATAGCAAGCCGGGGCCAGCCTGCAGTGAGACGGTAGCGCCATCGCCAGGGCAAAGGCGCCCATAAGAGGCAGGCAAAGGCATAGGGAATAACGGTAACCGTTAAAAAAATAAGATATAGCGTCGCGCGTAGTGCTGGCATGCTTTAGACCTCTTGCAGCCAGACATCGACGATGGCGGCCAGGCTTTCGCCAACTTGGGTGCCGGCCGGCAGATCGCCTCGGTCCCAGGTTTTCTGGCCATTGCCGGTTAGTACCAACCAGGGCGCGCAGCCGGCTTCGCTTGCCGCCAGCAGGTCACGCAAGGAGTCCCCCACCGCAGGCACGGTTTGCAGGTCGATGTCGTAGCGCCGGCCTATGTCCAAAAACATGCCGGCTTGGGGTTTGCGGCACGAACAGCCATCGGTAGGTCCGTGTGCGCAGGTGAAAATAGCATCGATGTTGCCGCCCGCATGTGTTAGCTCTTTTCTGAGCTTGGCATGTATGGCGTTCAGGGTCTCCATGCTGAATAGCCCTCGTGCAATGCCTGATTGGTTGCTGGCGATCACTACTCGCCAGCCAGCACGCGACAGGCGCGCAATCGCATCCAGACTGCCGGGCAGCGCGATCCACTCGTCAGGGCTTTTTACAAACGTATCGCTGTCGTAATTAATAACGCCGTCGCGATCGAGTATGGCAAGTTTCACTGGGCTAGCCTTGAAATGTCGGCAACCTGATTCATAACTTTGTGCAGGTCGGCCAGAAGGGCCAGGCGGTTGGCGCGTATTGCGGGGTCGTCGGCCATGACCATGATGTCGGCAAAAAACGTGTCGACCGCGTCTCGGGCTTGTGCCATAGTGGCCAGACTGGCCGCAAAATCGCCCTGTGCCAGCAGCGCCTGAGCCTGTGGCTTGAGTTCGATGACAATCTTCGCCAATGCCCGTTCGGCGGGCTCCTTCAGTTGCTCGTGATTGACTTGGCCTATGTGTTCGTCGGCTTTTTTAAGCAGGTTCGCAATGCGCTTATTGGCCGCCGCGAGACTGACGGCTTCGGGGCGCTGTGCAAACTCGGCGCAAGCCTGGATGCGGGCAACAACCTGTTGCAGGGGGGGCTCCAGGCTGAGCACAGCGTCGATGACATGGTGTTCGTAATCATTGGCAAGTTGATGGCGGTAACGCTCATAAATGAAGTGCTGCACGCTGCTTGCCGTGTTGGCTGCGATAGGGTGTGAGCCGAATGTGCCGGCGGTGAACGCCAGCAGATGAGGCAGGGTAAGTTGCAGAGTTGGCTCGATGGGCAAATAGCCGCCCGCCTGCAGTTGCTCGAAGGCGCTGATCAGGCCCAGTGCTGCACGGCGTAGACCGTAGGGATCGCGTTCGCCCGTAGGAACCAACCCTATCCCCCAGATACCGATGAGAGTTTCGGCGCGTTCGGCGATGAATAGCAACGCCGCTGTCAGCGTGGCTTCGTTCACCGCTGCGTCAAGGCGAATACGATATTGTTCGCCCAGAGCGTGCACGACCTCCGCCTCTTCGCCATCGGCGGCGGCGTAATAGGCACCCATGATGCCTTGCAATTCGGGGAACTCGGCTACCATGTTCGTGCCTAGGTCAGCCTTGGCGAGCAAGGCTGCACGATCGGCGTTTTGCGTTTCAGCACCCAGGCTCTGCGCCAGATAGCACGCAATCTGGCGTACACGCTCGACCCGTTCAAGCTGAGAACCCAGCTTGTTGTGATAAACAATATTGGCTAGCGCCGCTACGCGAGACGCCAGCGGCGCTTTGCGGTCGGTGTTGAAGAAGAATTGCGCATCGGCCAGACGAGGACGCACGACCCGTTGATTGCCCAGAATGATATGGCTGGGGTCGGTCACTTGCATATTGCTGACGATCAGGAATCGGTGCGTAAGTTTGCCTGTGGTGGGGTCGAACAAGGGGAAATACTTTTGATTCAGACGCATAGTCAGGATCAGGCATTCTTGTGGCACAGCCAGAAATTGCTCATCGAATTCGCCCACATAGACGGTGGGATGTTCGACGAGCGCAGTCACTTCGTCGAGCAAGGTGGCAACTGCCGGGTCGTTCCCAAGCGTGGCGCCGAGCCGCTGGGCGTGCGTGCGCAGTTGCGTGGCAATGGAGTCTTTGCGCGCTGTGAACGAAGCGATGACGCGGCCTTCGGTATCCAGCTGTTGCTCATAGGTGTCGGGCGTTTTGATAGTGATGATCCGATTGGCCATGAATCGGTGGCCGCGTGTGTCCCTTCCCGCGTGCAGGCCCAGTATGCTGACCGGAATCACTGTGTCGCCCCACAACGCAATCAGTCCGTGGGCCGGGCGCACGAATTTGACGCTGGTTATTCCGTCGGCCAATTGGTAGTGCATGACTTTGGGGATGGGCAGGTTGGCAGTGGCGTACTCAAGCGCTTCTTGCAGGCCGCTTGCGAGCAGTGCGCCATCGGCCACGCCTTTGGCGTAAAGATAGTCTTGCTTGCCGTCTGATTCGTGAATCAAATCGGCCGCCGTCAGTTGCGACAGCCCCTTCCCCGCCAGTTTCTTTACTAGCGCCGGCGTAAGCTCTCCTTTATTGTCGAGGCCTATTTTTGCCGGCATGAGCTTTTCAGTATAAGTTTGCCGGGGAGCCTGCATGCGCACCGCGCCCAGCCGCAAGGCCAGACGGCGCGGGGTGGCAAATACGTCGATGGTGCAATCCGGCTCTAGAAGGTGTTGCTTATCGAGCGTGCTGCGTAGCCCTTCTGCGAAGGCGGCGCCGAGCGCCTGCAGTGCCTTGGGAGGAAGCTCTTCGGTTAGCAGTTCTACCAGCAGGGCCTGAGTAGTTAGGGCGGCGGATGTCATGCCGTTGCCCCTTGCTGCAGGTTGTGGTCAAGCATGGGAAAGCCCAGTTTTTCACGCGAATCGTAATAGGCCTGCGCGACGGCGCGCGACAGGTTGCGGATGCGGCCTATGTAGGCAGCTCGTTCGGTCACGCTGATAGCCCCGCGTGCATCAAGCATGTTGAAGGTATGTGCTGCTTTCAAAGTGACCTCATAGGCAGGTAGCGCCAGTGGCACGTCGATCAGGCGGCGGGCCTCGGCCTCGTAGTCGCCAAAGTGTGCAAACAGCATGCTGGTCGAGGCGTGTTCGAAGTTATAGGTAGATTGCTCAACTTCGTTCTGGTGGAAAACGTCGCGGTACAGTACCCGTCGACCGTTGGTGCCTTCGGTCCAGACCAGGTCGTAGACGCTTTCGACATCTTGCAAATACATGGCAAGGCGTTCCAGCCCGTAGGTAATTTCGCCGGTGGTTGGCGTGCAGTCTAGCCCTCCTACTTGCTGGAAGTAGGTAAATTGGGTGACCTCCATGCCGTTTAGCCAGACTTCCCAGCCCAGCCCCCATGCACCCAGGGTGGGGTTTTCCCAGTCGTCTTCGACAAAACGAATATCGTGCATCTGGGGATCAATGCCCAAGGCCTCAAGCGACCCAATATACAGATCGAGGATTTCGGGAGGAGCGGGTTTAAGTACAACTTGAAATTGATAATAATGTTGCAGGCGGTTGGGATTTTCTCCGTAGCGGCCGTCTTTGGGGCGTCGCGATGGTTGAACGTAAGCAGCGCGCCAGGGTTCGGGTCCGATCGAGCGCAGAAAGGTGGCCGTGTGCGAGGTACCAGCCCCAACCTCCATATCGTAAGGTTGCAAAAGCGCGCAGCCCTGTTGGTCCCAGTAATGCTGGAGCGTCAGAATAATTTGTTGGAAGGTAAGCATGAACAAAGCCGGTGAGGCGGGAAGCCGCAAAATGCTACGATTTTAACTGGTTCCGTTTTTGGTGGATGATTTGGCTCAATGTGATTGGCCGTATGATGGTGGGTTGTCGATTATTTTAACGTTCGCGTATTTTGCGCCTTGATTAGCGGGGGTCTTTTATGTCTGGCTTGGTAAAAGTGGAAGTGGTTGATCGAATTCAGGTTATTACCATTAACCGTCCCGAAGCACGTAACGCCATCAACTATGACACGGCAGTTGCGCTGGCTGCGGCGTTCGATCGGCTCGACAGCGACGATAACGTCGTTCTGGGCGTTCTGACTGGCGCTGGCAACACCTTTTCGTCGGGCATGGATTTGAAGGCCTTCGCCAGCACAGGACAGCGGCCTTTGATCAATGGTCGCGGCTTTGCCGGAATCTGCGAGTGCCCACCGAAAAAACCTATTATTGCGGCGGTCGAAGGGTATGCGCTAGCCGGTGGTTGCGAAATCGCACTAGCTTGCGATTTAATCGTTGCCTCCAGCACGGCCAATTTTGGCCTGCCAGAGGTGAAGCGCGGCCTGGTTCCAGGCTCGGGCGGGATGTTGCGTCTGCCGCAGCGTATACCGCACCATATTGCCATGGAGGTCATTCTGACTGGCGAAATGCTGCCGGCACAGCGAGCTTATGACCATGGGTTGGTAAACCGCTTGGCCAATCCAGGACAGGCGCTCGAAGCGGCGCTGACTCTGGCTCGAGCTATTGTAGAAAACGGGCCGCTTGCTGTGCAGACGGCAAAGCGAATCGTTACCGAGTCCAAAGACTGGCGACAGGCCGATATGTTCGATTTACAGCGTCCGAGGGTTGCGCATATTTTCACGTCTGCCGATGCCAAAGAGGGCGCTACCGCGTTTGCGGAAAAGCGCAAGCCCGTTTGGCAGGGAAAGTAAGTTTTCAATTTTTAAGTAAAGACCTATGGCTATTGCTATTCGAGAAGAAGATTTAATTCAGTCCATTGCGGACGCCGTGCAGTTCATTAGTTTTTATCACCCGGCCGACTACATCAAGCATTTGGCGCGTGCCTACGAGCGAGAGCAAAGCCCTGCGGCCAAAGACGCGATTGCGCAGATACTGACTAACTCGCGTTTGTGTGCCCAAGGGCATCGCCCCATTTGTCAGGACACGGGTGTTGTAAATGTGTTCGTGAAGATAGGCATGAACGTCCGCCTCGATACGCAGCGCAGCCTGCAAGATGTGTGCGACGAGGGTGTGCGCCAAGGCTATACCAATCCCGATAATCCATTGCGCGCTTCAATGCTTGATGATCCTTTGTTTGCCCGCAAGAACACGCGCGATAACACACCCTGTATTGTGAATGTCGAACTGGTCACTGGCGACCAATTCGATGTGCAGGTGGCGGCCAAAGGCGGTGGCTCAGAGAATAAATCCAAATTCGCCATGCTCAATCCTAGCGATTCCATCGTTGATTGGGTGTTGAAAACGGTGCCCTCGATGGGGGCTGGATGGTGCCCTCCGGGTATGCTGGGCATCGGTGTGGGCGGTACAGCCGAAAAAGCGATGTTGATGGCCAAACAGTCGCTGATGGATGACATCGACATGTACGAATTGCTGCAACGTGGCCCGCAAAACAAGCTTGAAGCGCTGCGCATCGATTTGTACGAAAAGGTTAATGCGTTGGGTATCGGCGCGCAGGGCCTGGGTGGCTTGACCACTGTTCTGGACGTGAAAATCAAGACCTTTCCCACCCATGCGGCATCCAAGCCTGTGGCCATGATCCCTAATTGTGCCGCCACCCGGCACGTACACTTCGTGCTTGATGGCTCCGGGCCTGCTCAATTGAGCCCACCGTCGCTGTCAGACTGGCCCGACGTGCATTGGGCCCCCGACTACAATAAGTCTTTGCAGGTCGATCTGAATACGCTGACCCGCGAGCAGGTCGCCAGATGGAAGGCCGGCCAGACGCTGTTGCTATCGGGCAAAATGCTGACAGGCCGTGATGCGGCTCACAAGCGGATACAAGAAATGTTGGGCCGCGGTGAATCGTTGCCGGTCGATTTCCGCAACCGCGCGATTTATTATGTTGGCCCGGTCAATCCAGTGCGTGAAGAGGTGGTAGGCCCAGCCGGCCCCACCACCTCCACGCGGATGGACGCGTTCACCGAAATGATGTTGGCCCAGACCGGCCTGATCGTCATGATAGGCAAGGCCGAGCGCGGGCCGGTTGCCATTGAGGCAATACGCAGGCATGGCTCGGCGTATCTCATGGCGGTAGGCGGTGCGGCATACTTGGTTGCCCGGGCGATACGTGGCGCCAAGGTGGTGGGTTTCGAAGATCTGGGTATGGAGGCTATTTATGAATTCGACGTCAAGGATATGCCGGTGACCGTGGCCGTTGATGCCACAGGTTCTTCGGTGCATGAAACGGGGCCCAAGGAATGGCAGGCAAGGATCGCAGCCATTCCTATCACGCGTGTCTGATTGGAGTTACCTTCACCGGTCCGTTTTTGTAGCGGCAGCCCTTGTGGCTGCCATCGACGCGTAAACCGATTGGCAGCCACGAGGGCTGCCGCTACGGATACATGCGATGACTGGTTTGCCTTTATCAAACCCTGCCTTGTCAAAAAGCGAATTCTAAAATATCCGATATGCAGGCAATCTTGTTACCCGGACGTTTAATTCCCGGACGTTTAATTATTAGGGCATGACGAAATGACTGCGATAGACGCCACCTCCTGGATTGGGCGCACCGAAACTTGCGCCGACCGTATCGATGTCGGACATGTTGAAAAAATGGCGTTCAGCCTCGATGTCCAAGCGCCTAAACAGGGCGACGCCTTGCCTCTGCTCTGGCAATGGGGCCTGTTTGTGAAGGGATATGCCTACGATGAGCTGGGGGAAGACGGCCATCCTTGCCGTGGCGGGTTTGCCCCGCCCGCTGATAATCGCAATCGTATGTGGGCAGGTGGACGTCTCGAATTTCCCGGCATTTTGCGGGTCGGTGTTGGTGCTAGCCGTGTTTCCACCATTATTGCCGTCGAGGAAAAGACGGGCCGTAGCGGAAAGTTGTTGTTTGTAACTATCAAGCACGAGTACTTTCAGAATGGTCTGCTATGCATTTCGGAAGAACAGGACGTGGTGTATCGCGAACCCAGCCCGCCTAAGCTTAGCGGGACTGATCCGGCGCCACAGGCAGAGTGGGCGGAAGATGTCGTTCCCACCTCCACCATGCTGTTTCGCTATTCGGCGGTTACCTTCAACGGTCATCGTATTCACTACGACTACCCCTATGCGACACAGGTAGAGGGTTACCCGGGCCTGGTGGTTCATGGCCCCATGATTGCGACGCTGATGTGCCGGGCCTTTAGCCGGGCTAATCCAGGCCGCGTGGTGACGTCTTTATCGTATCGGGGCATGCGCCCGCTCTTTGCGCCACGGGCGTTCCAGGTGGCCGGCGCGCTGACCGATACTGGGCGCGCCCGGTTGTGGGCCGAGCAGGATGGGACATTGGCCCATCAGGCCGAGGTGAGGTTCGTCGCATGATACACGCTGAAAAAAATACTCTGTCTTCGGGCGTAGCGCCCGTGCGGCCGCTCGATGGCGTGACCGTCATTAGTCTGGAGCATGCCATTGCTGCGCCGTTTTGTACTCGTCAGTTGGCCGATATGGGGGCCAGGGTGATCAAGGTCGAGCGCCCGCGAGTTGGGGATTTTGCCCGTGGCTACGACGCGCGGGTTCATGGCCTGTCGTCGCATTTCGTGTGGACCAACCGATCCAAAGAAAGCTTGACGCTAGACCTGAAAAATGCTTTGGCTCAAGAGATATTGATGGGCTTGCTGGGACGCGCCGATGTGCTGGTGCAAAACCTGGCCCCAGGTGCAGCCGCTCGTATGGGTTTGTCTTATGAGGAGTTGCAGGCGCGTTACCCGCGACTAATTGTCTGCGACATTTCCGGTTATGGAGAGGGTGGTCCGTATCAGAACAAAAAAGCCTATGACTTGCTGATTCAGAGCGAAAGCGGTTTTCTGTCGGTAACGGGTAGTGCCGACGAGCCTGCCAAGGCGGGGTGCTCAATCTCAGACATTGCCGCGGGCATGTATGCCTACAGCAGTATCTTGTCGGCGCTTTTGCTGCGCGATCGTACAGGCTGTGGCAGCCATCTTGATGTATCCATGCTTGAGAGCATGGTCGAGTGGATGGGGTTTCCCATGTATTACTCGATTGATGGCGCCGCGGCGCCGCAGCGTGCGGGTGCGGCCCATGCCACGATTTATCCGTACGGTCCGTTTCCCGTGGGCGATGGCACACAGATTATGCTGGGCCTGCAAAACGAGCGTGAATGGGTGGTTTTTTGTCAAAAGGTGCTCCTGCGGCCCGAATTGGCGGAAGATGCGCGTTTTGCTTCCAACCCGGCCAGAGTCGAACATCGCAATGTCTTGCGTGCCTTGATCGCGCAGGTTTTCGGCGCATTGAGTCGCGCCGAGGTGCTGGCCCGTCTGGACGAAGCGCAAATTGCCAATGCCAGCGTCAGTACGATGAGCGATGTCTGGAATCATCCGCAACTGGCCGCGCGTGAGCGTTGGCGCGAAATCGGTTCTCCAGCTGGTCCTTTGCCGGCCTTGATCCCGCCGGCGACCAGCTCGGCGTTTGCCGCCCGCATGGATAGTGTTCCGGCTTTAGGCGAACAGACCGAAGCGATTCTGCACGAACTGGGCTATTCCGCCGACGATATAGCAAAAATGACGCAAGAAGGCGTCATTTGAAGGTGAAATAGAGTTAGTCTGGCAGACGCTCGATCGCCTGATTCGCACAGGCCGCAAGCAAGTCCTTTAATGAGCCTTGCTGCAAGCGCAATTCGGGGGCTAGATCACCTAAGGGTTTGAGCACGAAGGCGCGCTGGTGCATCCTGGGGTGCGGAACCGTCAGGTCAGCCTCGTCTATGCGGCTGCTTCCGTACAGTAAAAGATCCAGATCCAGCGTACGTGGCGCATTGCGGTAGGGGTGCAAGCGCCCGTGTCTGTGTTCGATGTTTTGCAAAACGGCCAGTAGTGCTTGTGCCGTGAGACCGGTGCGAATAGCCGCTACCGCGTTGATGTAATGGGGGCCGCCGGCGTCGACGGGGGCCGTTCGGTACAGTTTCGATAGCTGCAATTGGCTGACGCCAGAGGTTTGCGTCAGTTCTGAGGCCGCCTGTAGCACCGTCGCCCGCGCATCGCCCAGGTTCGCGCCCAGGCCAATGTAAGCCAGAATCATTCGGGAGCTGGGCTTGTCACATTAGCAGGGCGGTGTCGTGAACGCGGCTTGCGGCGTCGTGACGGTTTTGCCGTCGCATTTTTGTTTTGCTGCATGTAGGTTTCGATAATAGCGGCGCGGTCGCCGTCGTCCGCATTGGCCAGGTCCATCCACCATTGCGCCTGAACACTATCGACCTCACGGGCTTCGGCGCGCAATTGCAGGAAATCGACGGCCGCGCGAAAACGCGGCTGTTCCACCATGCGCCAGATGCTTTTCCCCGTGGCGCGTTCGAAGCGCGGCTGCATGAACCATATGTCGCGCATGTCGGCTTGAAAGCGTCGTTGAATGGCCAGCTTGTGCGTTTGCTCTTCGAGCACCGAGTCGGCCGCTTGCATCAGCGCTGCAATGGAGTGTTCACCCTGGGCGACGATGGCTTGCCAGCGTTTGTCCACCAGCTTCCAGAGCAAGGCGGCAAACAGGAAGCTGGGGCTGATGGTCTTGCCGGCTCGGATACGGGCGTCGGTACGTTCCAGGGCCAGCTCGATAAATTGTTCGCCGCCTGTCTCCTGGAAGATCAGGTCGATGAGAGGCAGCAGCCCTTGGTGTAGCCCAACCGCGCGTAATTGCCGCAAGCAGTCCATAGCGTGGCCACAAGTGAGCAGCTTGAGCATTTCATCGAACAGGCGCGAGGCGGGGACGTTTTCGATCAAGGGGGCCAGCCTCTTGATTGGTGCCAGTGTGGCCGAATCAAGAGTGGCATTGAGCTTCGCTGCGAAGCGCATGGCGCGCAGCATTCGGACCGGGTCTTCCCGGTAGCGGGTTTCAGGGTCGCCCATCATGCGCACAATGCGTTTTTTCAAATCGGCGACGCCATGCTGGAAGTCTATGACTTCTTCCTTGATGGGGTCGTAATAAAGCGCATTCATCGTGAAATCGCGCCG
>JBDTLC010000138.1:0-6472 GCA_039935015.1 Paralcaligenes sp.
TGCGCGGTCCAGCGGATATCCCCCCTCGGACGCAAAGGCGGCCGTAAAGGTCAGGGATATCGCAATCGCACCAAGCAGCTTTTTAATCATGATCATTCCGTACAGTGTTGAAGGCAGCCTTAATGAGTGTGAAACGTGACTCGGTCAGGAACCGGCTTGAACGTGCCCAGACGGCTCCAGACGGGCATCAGGAAGAAGAACCCAAGATAAATCATGGTTCCGATCTGGCTGATCAGATTAAGTACAGGTGTTGGTGCTTGTGTGCCTATATAGCCCAGTACGATGAAATTGACGATGAATAGGCCATAGAGAAATTTATGCCAGGCTGGACGATAACGTATTGATTTTACAGGACATTTATCAAGCCATGGCAGGAAGAACAGGATCACGACCGAGCCACCCATGGTTACCACGCCCCAGAACTTGGCGTCGAGGGTTTTCATGAAAACGGCGATGATCAGCAAAATAATCGGCACCGCGATGCGCCACAGGCCGGAAAGATTGCCTTTGACAAACAGTGCAATGGCAGCGATGACGGCGCCGGCCGCAAACACCCAGGTAAAGTCGCTGTTCGTGGCACGCAGCATAGAGTAGAACGGCGTGAAGTACCAGACCGGCGCGATGTGCGGCGGTGTCTGAAGTGAATTGGCAGGCAGGAAGTTGTTGGATTCGAGGAAGTACCCACCCATTTCCGGACCAAAGAAAATAATGGCGGCAAATACCATCAGGAACCCAGCTACGCCCATGATGTCGTGTACCGTGTAGTACGGATGGAAGGGGATGCCGTCTACCGGGTGTCCATTGCGGTCTTTGGGGCCTTGTTTGATTTCGATGCCATCGGGATTGTTGGAACCTACTTCGTGCAGTGCGATCACGTGCGCCACGACCAGGCCGAGCAGCACCAGGGGTATGGCAATGACGTGAAACGCGAAAAAGCGGTTAAGCGTTGCGTCCGAGACGACGTAGTCTCCGCGTATCCACAGCGAAAGGTCAGGCCCGATGAAGGGGATCGCCGAGAACAGGTTAACGATAACCTGAGCGCCCCAGTACGACATTTGGCCCCAAGGCAAGAGGTAGCCGAAGAAGGCCTCGCCCATCAGGCAGAGGAAAATGGCGACGCCGAACACCCACACCAGTTCGCGTGGCTTGCGATATGAGCCATAGAACAAACCGCGCAGCATATGCAGGTAAACCACCACGAAAAACATGGAAGCACCTGTCGAGTGCATATAGCGGATCAGCCAGCCCCACGGCACCTCGCGCATGATGTATTCGACCGAGTCGAAGGCGAGAGCTGCGTCGGGCTTGTAGCTCATGACCAGAAAAATGCCGGTCACGATCTGGATGACCAGCACGAGTAGCGCCAGAGACCCAAAGAAATACCAAAAATTGAAATTCTTGGGTGCGTAATATTCGGACAGGTGTGCTTTGTAGGTGGAGGTCAGCGGAAAACGCCTGTCTATCCAGCCTAAAAGTCCTGTCGTATCGACGGTTTTCTCGCCAGCCATGAAACGGCTCCTTATTTCTATCTTACGAGGCGTGTAAATTCAATATCTTGTTGATCTTGCAAAGGCTTTCAGTGCCCTCAGGCCTTGTGCTTTTCGTCGACACCGATGATGACCTGGGTTCCGTCGGCCGAAAATATATAAGGTGGTACTTCGAGGTTGTCGGGGGCGGGCATGTTCTTGAACACCCGGCCCGCCAGATCGTAAGTAGAACCGTGACAGGGGCATAAAAACCCACCTTCCCAACTGGCGGGTAGGCCGGGTTGAACGCCTACATCGAAACGTGGTGTGGGGGAGCAGCCCAGATGGGTGCAGATGCCAACACAAATCAGCAGTTCGGGCTTGCGCGAACGATATTCGTTTTTGGCGAAATCGGGCGTGTAGCCCGGCCGCTCGGACTTGGGGTCGGCCAACATGGCATCGTTTTTCGACAGATCTTTAATTTGTTCTGGCGTGCGATGCAAAATCCAGACGGGTTTGCCGCGCCATGCGACAGTGATCATCGTTCCGGGAGCTACGGCAGACACATTGGCCTCGACCGGAGCCCCAGCCGCTTTTGCTTTTTCGGACGGAGCAAAAGAACTGACAAAAGGAATTGCCGTGCCGACACCTGCTACACCACCCACCGCACAGGCAGATGCTACCCAGAAACGGCGCGAGGGATCGGGCGGGAGGTTGGGGTCAACCGCACCAGTATCGTCGAGCTGCGACTTGTCCTGACTCATTCTTGTATCCTTATTCGTGCCCGCAAGAGGCATACCGATTACTGTTTTGTCATATGTAAAAGCCTAACAACCGCGTATTATAGCGTCAGCCCGCCGTTGGGTGAATTCCCAGAGGATAATCATATGAGCAACGCAAAAGGGTTCGTAGCGGAATTTCGAGAATTTGCCGTTAAAGGGAACATGATCGATCTGGCTGTTGGCGTGATCATTGGCGCAGCTTTTGGCAAGATCATCGATTCATTGGTGAAAGATGTCATTATGCCGATCATCAGCTTTCTCTTTGGCGGCAGAGTCGATTTTACCAATTTGTTCCTGGTGCTATCTCAGCCGGCGAATTACACAGGTCCCCATACCTATGCTGATATGTCCAAGGCTGGCGCAGTCATTCTGGCATGGGGCAGTTTTCTGACCATACTCATCAATTTTTTCCTGCTGGCTTTAGTCGTGTTTTGCATTGTCAAGGCCGCCAATAAGGCGCGTGTCAAATTCATGAAGGAAGAAGCCAAGGTTCCTGCGCCTACGCCCGCTGAAGTGCTGCTTTTGCAAGAAATTCGAGATCTGCTCAAGAAGTAAATTTTATTTTTCTTCTGGCACGCGTCTTGTACTCGCACGGTTAGATCGGGTTGTTCAGATCGATAAACTCCACGTGTACGCCGAATTGAGCTGCAACGGCGGCGCCCAACGCCTGTATGCCATAACGCTCAGTGGCGTGATGGCCTGCGGCGATAAAGCCCATACCTGTTTCTTGCGCCCAATGAAAGGTTTGCTCCGAGGCCTCGCCGGTAATATAAACTTGCGCCCCGGCGGCACTCGCTTCTTCAATCAGGCTCTGCGCACCCCCCGTGCACCAGGCAACGCGGTCAATGGTTTGTTGTGGATTCCCAACAATAAGCGGTGTGCGTTGTAAAGCAATGCAAATTTCATTACCTAGTTTTCCGAGCGTGTTGGCCCGGGTCGGGCGGCCCAGCCAGACCAGGCCGTCGGGGCCGCAGGTGAGCGGCTCGCCGGCTTCGTTGCGTTCGGGCTCGAACCCCAGCACGCGCGCCAGTTGCGCGTTATTGCCCAGCACAGGATGGGCGTCCAGGGGCAAGTGGTAGGCCCACAAGTTCAGCTCGTATTGCAAGGCTAAGGCGAGTCGGGCGCGCTTGGGTCCGCGTATGCACGGGTCCTCATTTTTCCAGAACCAACCATGATGAACCAGGATTGCGTCGGCCTTTTTCGCGATAGCCGCACGGATGAGGGCTTCCGAGGCGGTAACTCCGGCGATAATGTGAGCAATCATCGCTTTGCCCTCGACCTGGAGTCCGTTCGGACAATAATCCCTGAAACGTTGCACCTGTAGAGTAGTATCGAGCCAGTGTCCGAGTTCTTGTCTGGAAACCTGATTCATTTTTTGCCCTTTGTCTCATGCGTCGATTGTGGTTGCTATTTGCCCAAACAGTAACGGTATGCCTTGGTATTTTATTCATCGTGGCGACTTTGCGTCCCGATTGGCTGCATACTTCGCCCGTCGCTGCCCCGCCGCTGCCGCAGGCATCTGCCCCGGCCGAGGTCTCGTACGCCCATGCTGTCGCCTTGGCGACGCCCGCAGTAGTTAATATTTATACCAGCAAGCAGGTACGCGTGCCGGTGGTGCCGCTGCCTCGCGACCCTGATCTTAACCGTCTGTTTCGCGAACTGCCGGGCTTTAGCAGGCGCAAACGGACGACCAATTTAGGTTCCGGCGTTATTGTTAGCACAGATGGTTATGTCCTGACCAATTATCACGTCATAGAGGCCGCCGACTCGATCCAGGTGGCCTTGAGCGACGGTCGCCAGACGCAGGCCAAACTCGTCGGCGCCGATCCGGACAGCGACTTGGCGGTCCTCAAGATCAATTTGCCCAAGCTCTCGGCTATTACCTTCAGTGTCGATCATAAAGTGAGGATAGGCGATGTGGTGCTGGCGATCGGCAATCCGTTTGGCGTTGGGCAAACCACAACAATGGGGATTGTGTCGGCGCTGGGGCGTAATCGCCTGGGCATTAATATTTACGAAAATTTTATTCAAACCGATGCGGCAATCAATCCGGGCAATTCAGGCGGAGCTCTGATTGACACGACAGGCCGACTGGTGGGCATCAATACGGCGATTTATTCCGAAAACGGTGGTTCGCTGGGAATTGGTTTTGCCATTCCTGCGGCGGCGGCCCACAAGATCATGGAGCAAATCATTGCTACGGGTTCGGTGACCCGCGGCTGGCTGGGCATCGAGCCCCAGGATATAACGCCCGACTTGGCCCGCGCATTTAATCTGCGCCAGGACGATGGGGTGATTATTGCCAGTGTCCTCAAGAACGGACCAGCCGGGCGCGCCGGAATACGGGTGGGCGATATTGTGGTCAAACTTAACGACCAAGTGGTGTACGACACGATCGGCTTTTTGAATCAGATTGCGCTTTTGCCGCCACGCCAGGAAGTTACCCTGACTCTCTTGCGCGGTGGCCGAACGCTCGAATTCGCCGTTCAGGTGGGAACGCGCCCGCGCATTACCAAGCCGTAGGGGCAGACTCTACAGAGACGTGCACCGCTACGTCTTGTCGATGTTGGCGCTGTCGTCCTCTGCTTCATCGTCGTTGGCTTTGCGTTTGTCAAGAATACTGGCCGCGAACACGCCAATTTCAAACAACACGCATAAGGGGAGGGCCAGTGTGAACTGGCTAAGCGCGTCGGGTGGCGTGACAACTGCCGCGACGATAAAGGCGCCCACGATGACGTAGCCGCGCACTGAGCGTAGTTTTGCGACGGTAACCATGCCGGTTTTGACCAGCAAAATGACCACAATGGGGACCTCGAACGCAACGCCAAACGCTAGAAATAAAGTCATTACGAAGCTCAGATAGGCTTCGATGTCGGGAGATGGCGTGATCGACTGTGGCGCAAACGCGGCGATGAAATGGAAAACAATGTGGAACACGACAAAATAGCAAAACGCCATGCCTAGCACAAAGAGCAGGGTGCTGGAGACGATGAGCGGCATTGCCAGGCGCTTCTCGTTCTTGTAGAGGCCGGGCGCCACAAAAGCCCAGACCTGATACAGCACGATAGGTAGTGCCAGCAGGAAGGCCGCCAGTAGCGTTACTTTAATTGGAACCATGAATGGAGTAATGACCCCGACGGCGATCATGCGTGAGCCGGGCGGCAATGTCGCCAACATGGGTTGAGCCAGAATATCGTAAATTTTTCCTGGGCCTGGGTAGATAAACAAGACCACGAAAATAATCAGCACAGACGCGACGGCGCGTATCAGACGCGAGCGCAGTTCTATCAAGTGCGAGATAAAGGTGTCTTCTTCTGGTGGGCTTGCTGAGGCGTCCTGCGTCACGTCTGGGTCCCGCTAGGTGGCGTGGGTGGGACGGGTTTAGCCAAGGCACTGGCCTCGGCAAACCCGGGTAGATTCTCTTGGGGCTGGGGCGAGGCGGGTACTGTGGGTTCTGGAGAAACCGTCACAGGGGAAACCGCAGGGGTTACGGGTGAGGAGGGTTCGGTGGCACCCACAAGGGGTGCCGCTACCGAAGCCGCTGAGGGCGTTGTTACAGACGTGGGCGTCTCGGCAGGGGAATCGAGGGCTGCTGTGGGTGGCGCCAGGGTCTCGGAGGCAGCTGTGATGCTTGTGGCGGTTTGATGCAGGGATTGTGCCGCCTCGGTCAGAGCCTCTTTGGCTTCTTGCAGTGGAGCGTGCAGGTTCTGCGCGCCTTCCTTGATCGACGTTTGTACGCTACGTGCTGCTTCCTCCATCTGGCCTTTTAGGTCGCGCAGATCGCCCAGATCCATTTCTCGCTGAATATCACCTTTAACGTCGTTAACATAGCGCTGCGCGCGTCCAAGCAAGTGGCCCACTGTACGGGCTACTTTGGGCAGACGTTCGGGACCAATCACGACAAGCGCGACAATCCCGATCAGGGCAAGCTCACTAAAGCTGACATCGAACATGGCTAGGCGAATCGCTTAAAAGTAATGCAGGGCACGGCAGCGGGACATTCTGGCTGCTATGCGTCGGTTTTTTCTTTGGCTTGTACATCAATGGTTTCGCCGGTTTCCACCTGCTTCTGTGTAACTCCCTCGGGTGGTACGGCACCACCAGCATCGTTCATGCCTTTCTTGAAGCCCTTAACGGCGTTGCCCAAGTCTTCACCTATGTTACGCAACTTTTTGGTGCCAAAGACCAGTGCGACGATGACCAGAACGATCAGCCAATGCCAAA
>JBDTLC010000139.1:0-18677 GCA_039935015.1 Paralcaligenes sp.
ACGCCGCCATCGACCCGCACGTCGCCATTCTTGAAGAGGACATGGGGCGGAAAGTTCAGTGCTGTGAGTGTGCCGATCGAAGGCAAGAAGCCCTTCTCAGGGCTCTCGGCATAGATACGAGCTTCGATGGCGTGCCCTGTAATACTCAGTTCTTCTTGCGTCATCGGCAGGGGTTCGCCGGCGGCCACGCGCAATTGCCACTCGACCAGATCGAGGCCGGTAATCATTTCTGTGACCGGGTGTTCGACCTGCAGCCGTGTATTCATTTCCATGAAGTGAAATTGACCGTTAGGCTCGACGATGAACTCAATGGTTCCGGCGCCTACATAACCCACGGCACGCGCGGCCGCAACGGCGGCCTCGCCCATGGCGCGACGGCGTGTTTCGGTCATCCCTGGCGCAGGCGCCTCTTCAATGACCTTCTGGTGGCGGCGTTGCACCGAGCAGTCGCGTTCAAACAAATATAGGCAGTGTCCGTGAGTATCTGCAAATATCTGTATTTCGATATGGCGCGGCTTTTGCAGATAGCGTTCGATCAGGACCTTGTCGTTGCCGAAACTGCTGGCGGCTTCGCGTTTGCACGAAACCAGCGCCTCGGCAAAGGCGGCGCTGTTTTCCACGATGCGCATCCCCTTGCCACCCCCTCCAAGGCTGGCCTTGATCAGGACAGGATAGCCCATGGCGTCGGCTTCGGATTGCAGGAAGCCGGGGTCCTGATTGTCGCCGTGGTAGCCCGGCACTAGCGGTACGCCCGCTTTCGCCATCAATGTCTTGGCGGCCGATTTGCTGCCCATCGCGGCAATCGCCGCGGCGGGCGGCCCTACGAAAATGATGCCGGCGTCGGCGCAGGCGCGTGCGAAGCCTTCGTTTTCGGAAAGGAAGCCATAGCCCGGATGAATGGCCTGTGCGCCCGTCTGACGGGCCGCGTCCAGGATCGCGTCTATGCGCAGATAGCTCGCGCGCGGCTCGGAGCCGCCAATATGTACAGCGGTGTCGCAGTCGGCAACATGGCGCGCCTGGGCATCGGCGTCGGAGTATACCGCTACGGTGCGCAGCCCCAGACGATGGGCTGTCGCCGCAACGCGGCGGGCGATCTCGCCGCGATTGGCAATCAATAAGGTCGTAAACACTTGGACTCCTTGGAACTACATTCTGAACAAACCAAAACGCGTCTCTTCAATGGGGGCGTTAAGCGCCGCCGACAGACCCAGCGCGAGGACGCGGCGCGTGTCGGCGGGCTGGATGATGCCGTCGTCCCACAGACGAGCCGTGGAGTAATAGGGATGCCCTTCTTTTTCATATTGATCGCGAATGGGCGCTTTGAAGTCTTCCTCGTCTTGCGCGCTCCAGGTGCCGCCTTTGGCTTCGATGCCGTCGCGGCGAACGGTGGCCAGCACGCTGGCGGCTTGTTCGCCGCCCATGACCGAAATACGTGCGTTGGGCCAGATGAGCAGTAGCCTTGGGCCAAAGGCGCGACCACACATGCCGTAATTGCCGGCGCCAAACGAGCCACCGATCAGAACGGTGAACTTGGGCACTGCGGCAGTAGACACGGCGGTGACCATTTTTGCTCCGTGGCGGGCGATTCCTTCGTTCTCGTATTTGCGGCCCACCATGAAGCCCGTAATATTTTGCAGGAACACCATCGGGATCTTGCGTTGGCAGCATAGCTCGATGAAATGCGTGCCCTTTTGTGCCGCTTCGGAAAACAGGATGCCGTTATTGGCGACAATGCCGACCGGCATGCCGTGGATGTGTGCAAAACCAGTGATCAGTGTGGTGCCGTAGCGGGCTTTGAATTCGTCAAGCTCCGATCCGTCGACGATGCGCGCAATGACTTCACGGACATCGTAGGGCTTGCGCGTATCAGACGGGATGATGCCGTTGAGCTCCAGCGGGTCGTACAAAGGCTCTGCATAGGCCTTGCGCCGCAGTTGCACAGGTTTGTGATGATTGAGCCGGCCGATGGCATTGCGTGCCAGTTGCAAAGCGTGCGCGTCGTCGTCAGCCAGATGGTCGGCCACGCCCGACAGACGGGTGTGCACATCACCGCCACCGAGGTCTTCGGTCGAGACGATTTCGCCCGTTGCGGCCTTGACTAGCGGCGGCCCGGCCAGAAAGATCGTACCCTGGTTCTTGACGATGATGGATTCGTCGCTCATGGCTGGTACGTACGCGCCGCCTGCTGTGCATGACCCCATGACCACGGCAATTTGTGCAATGCCTAGCGCCGACATCGTGGCCTGGTTGTAGAAAATCCGGCCGAAGTGATCGCGGTCGGGGAACACCTCGTCCTGATTGGGCAGATTGGCTCCGCCCGAGTCGACCAGGTAGATGCAGGGCAATCTGTTTTGCTGGGCGATTTCCTGGGCGCGAAGGTGCTTTTTTACCGTTAGCGGATAGTAGGTGCCGCCCTTCACCGTGGCGTCGTTGCATACAATTATGCACTCCACGCCCGAGACGCGACCGATGCCGGTGATAAGCCCTGCGCCCGGCGCGGCATTGTCGTAGACATCGTGCGCCGCCATAGGCGAGAGTTCTAAAAAAGGCGTGCCCGGATCGAGCAGCCGTTCGACGCGATCGCGCGGCAAGAGCTTGCCACGCGCCAGGTGTTTGGCGCGTGCCGCGTCGCTGCCGCCTTGGGCGGTGTGCGCCAGTTGTTTGAGCAGATCGTCGATGCTCGCCTGCATGGTGCGGGCATTGTCGACGAAGGCTTGGGATCGGGGGTTGATCCGGGACTCTATAACGGGCATTGCTATTCCTAAAAAACGGGCGGCACCCGACTGCGTCGGGCCCGCCAAGTGCTTGACGGCAAGGCTTACATCATTTCAATCGCTATGGCGACGGCTTCGCCCCCGCCTATGCACAACGATGCTACGCCACGTTTGCCGCTGGTTTTGCGCAGGGCTCCCACCAGGGTAGTGATCAGGCGTGCGCCCGAGGCGCCGATGGGGTGGCCCAGGGCAGTAGCGCCGCCATGGATATTGACTTTGTCGTGCGACAGCTTGAGGTCAACCATGGCAGCCATCGTGACCACGGCAAATGCCTCGTTGATTTCGTACAAATCGACTTCCTCGGCTTTCCAGCCGGTTTTGGCAAAGAGCTTTTGCATGGCACCCACGGGAGCAGTCGTAAACCAGCCCGGTTCTTGCGAGTGCTGGCTATGAGCTACGATCCGTGCCAGAGGCGTGAGCCCATGTTTTTTGGCGGTTGATGCGCGCATTAGCACCATGGCCGCGGCACCGTCGGAAATGGACGATGAATTGGCCGCCGTGACGGTGCCGTCTTTTTTGAATGCAGGCTTGAGGGTGGGGATTTTCTCGGGCATGGCCTTGGTGGGGCCTTCGTCGGTATCGATGACGGTATCGCCTTTGCGTCCCGCAACGGTGACGGGTGCTATTTCCCATTTGAAGCTGCCGTCTTCGGTGGCCTTGCGGGCACGGCGCAGCGATTCGAGAGAGAAGGCGTCTTGCTGTTCCCGTGTGAAGGTGTATTTGGCTGCACAGTCTTCGGCGAAGACGCCCATGGCGGTGCCGCGCTTGTAGGCATCTTCCAGTCCGTCCAAAGCCATATGATCGTAAACGGTGGAATGGCCATAGCGATAGCCCTGACGTCCACGCAGCAGCAAATAGGGCGCATTGCTCATGCTTTCCATGCCACCGGCCACCACCACGTCAACGCTACCCGCCACCAGCAGGTCGTGGCCAAACATGGCGGCCTTCATGCCTGAACCGCAGACCTTGTGAACGGTTGTGCAGCCTACGCTGGTGGGGAGCCCTGCGCCCAATGCGGCCTGACGCGCTGGCGCCTGGCCTTGTCCGGCCTGCAGTACGTTGCCCATGATGACTTCATCGATGGCGTCGCCCGCAATACCGGCGCGTTCGACCGCTGCCTTGATGGCGACAGAACCCAACTGATGCCCCGCCAAGGCAGAGAGACTACCCATCATACTGCCCATGGGTGTGCGTGAAACCGAAACTAAAACAATAGGATCAGACATGGTTGGCTCCTTGAAGCGTCAGAGGAATGTTGCAAATGTAGCGGTATTACAAATGTAGCGGCACCCCTTGTGGGTGCCATTGTCGAAAATTCGACTGGCTCACCGATTCCAGCCGGCGGCTTGAGTCGTATGGGAAGATGTCCTCTATACGTCCCTGTGTAGCACGTTCGCGGCAAGCTTGCCACCAGCTCGCTTGCAGCAATTCGGCGTGGTGCTTGAGGAACGCTTGGCGCACACGCGGGTCGCCCAGCAAGAAATAGCGGAATTCCTCGGGGAATACGTCGTTGGCGCCCACGGGGTACCAAGGCTCACTCGATAATTCGGCCTCTTCATTGGGGGCGGCCGGGATGCTGCGAAAATTCATCTCTGTCATCCGCTCAATCTCGTCGTAGTCGTAGAACACCACGCGGCCCAGACGCGTTACGCCAAAGTTTTTGTAGAGCATATCACCCGGGAAAATATTGGCAGCGGCGAGTTCGCGGATAGCGTCGCCATATTGCTTGACGGCGGCATCGAGTGCCACGTCCGAGGCACGTGCCAAATATAGGTTGAGTGGCGTCATGCGCCGTTCGATGTAGACGTGGCGCAAGATAATCGCATCAGCCGTTTCTTCGCAAATGCTGGCGACCTGGCTGCGCAGCTCGGCCAGTAGTGCGTCTGAGCAACGCGCGCGCGGCAATGCCACTTGCGAATATTCCCAGGTGTCGGCCATACGCCCGACGCGGTCGTGAATCTTGACCATCTGGTATTTCCGGCGCACCGTGGCGTGGTCCATGCCTTCCTTGTCGATTCGATCACGGATCAGCTTGAAAACATAAGGATAAGACGGCAAGGTAAACACTGTCATCACCATGCCCTTGATTCCGGGTGCCACGTCGAACGAATCGTGCGAATGTGCCAGATGATGCAGGAAATCGCGGTAAAAGAGCGTCTTGCCCTGTTTTTGCAGGCCGATGGTGGTATAGATTTCGGCCTTGGGCTTGCGTGGTAGCAGCGTGTTCAGAAAGTGCACGTAGGCCGCCGGTGTTTCCATGTCAACCATGAAATAGGCGCGAGTAAAGCTGAACAGTGTGCTCAGGTCGTCGCTGGAATATAACAGGGCGTCGATCTGGATATGGGCCGCCGGCGTATGCAGCAACGCGATGGCAAATGGAAAGATCGCGCCCTGGTTGACGAGCCGGCCCACAATATAGGCGCCCTTGTTGCGAAAGAAAAGCGAGTTGAGCACGTGAACCTGGCAGTCGGGCGCGATGCGTCGCCCGCCATCTCTGGTTAGCACCTGCCGAAGTTGATGTACCGCCATACGCGCCAGCTTGCGGGCATCGGCGGGCAGGTCGGCAAACGGCGCGGCCAGCCCGAAGTCGGCCACCATATTGACTATGGATTGCTCCAGATCGCCTGCGTTGGGGTAATAGACCCGATAGGAGGGGATTTTGCTGTCTATATATTCGGTCGCGATAGCGGGGCGCACGAACAGGAAGTCGTTATGAAAATAATCGCGATGCAAGATGCGGCACGACACAGAATTGAAAAACGTCTCGGCGCATTCGGGTTGCTTGTGCCGAAGTAGCAAGCCGATGAATTCGGTTTTGACCGATTGCCAGAAATCGAGCTGCGCTTTGGTCAGGCTTTGCTGCGCTGAGGCTCCAGTGGGGCTCGCGTCGCTGCCCTTCAGCGTGGCATAAAGTGTGGTGGCGCATTCACGCACCCGCGTGTCGTAGTACTCGATGCGCTCGCGCGAGAGCTGCTGGATGCCGCGCCAGTTGCCCGATTCGAATAAGGCCTTGGCGCGCTGTGCGCTGTAGCGAAATAGCGAGTAATGGCGGTCGAACCCTGCCAGCAGCGTGCCGGCCACCGTTTGCGGGGACATCCCGCGGCGCGCCACGGGCTCGATGTGTTGATGATCGCCCCCGAAGTTCATGGTCAGGCGGTTTCGTTGAACAGTTCGCGACCGATCAGCATGCGGCGGATTTCGCTGGTTCCTGCACCGATTTCGTATAGTTTGGCGTCACGCCAGAAGCGTCCGGTGGGGTAGTCATTGATATAGCCATTGCCACCCAGGATCTGGATGCCTTCGCCAGCCATCCAGGTGGCCTTTTCTGCGCAGTACAGAATGACCGCAGCGCAGTCTTTACGCATTTCCCGGCTATGCCCGCCACCCAGTCGGTCCAGATGCTTGCCTACGGCATAACAAAAGGCGCGGCTGGCTTGCAAGGTGGTGTACAAGTCAGCCATCTTGCCTTGAATCAGCTGAAATTCGCCGATTGCCTGGCCGAATTGCTTGCGGTCGTGAGTGTAGGGTACGACAACGTCCATGACGGCTTGCATGATGCCTAGTGGCCCACCCGCCAGAACGGCGCGCTCGTAGTCCAGGCCACTCATTAATACCTTCGCCCCGCCGTTTAGCTGACCCAATATGTTTTCCTGCGGCACTTCGCAGTCCTTAAACACCAGCTCGCCGGTATGGCTGCCGCGCATGCCCAGTTTGTCGAGCTTCTGGGCCACTGAGAACCCCTTGAACTGCTTTTCCACAATAAATGCCGTAATGCCTCGCTGGTGTGCCGCCGGGTCGGTTTTGGCATAGACCACCAGCGTGTCGGCATCCGGGCCATTGGTAATCCACATTTTATTGCCATTGAGCACATAGCGGTCGCCCTTTTTGTCGGCGCGCAGCTTCATGCTGACGACGTCAGACCCGGCGCCGGGCTCGCTCATGGCCAGCGCGCCGATATGCTCGCCCGAGAGCAATTTAGGCAAGTATTTCTGCTTTTGCGCTTCGGTGCCATTGCGATGCAGCTGGTTGACGCATAGATTGGAGTGGGCGCCATAGGACAAGGCAATCGAGGCGCTGGCGCGCGAAATTTCTTCCATGACGATCATGTGGGCCAGATAACCCATATTGGCCCCGCCGTATGCTTCGGACACCGTCATGCCCAGCAGCCCCAAGTCGCCAAATTTGCGCCACAGATCCATGGGAAATTGATCGTTACGGTCGGCGTTTTCGGCGCGCGGCGCAATCTCGGCTTGCGCAAACGTGCGCACCGCGTCGCGCAACATGTCCAGGTCTTGCCCCAGGTCGAAATTCAGGCCAGGAAGATTCATGTTCGTCTCCAGTGTCGTGTCGCGGCACCCCTTGTGGGTGTCACCGTTGGATCGTTAATCAAATTATGCACGCTTCGATCGACCGTGTGCCAAGAGCCATCATAAATACTATATATTACGTTTACGTAAACGTAAATTCAAGGACTTACCCTAATGTCGAAGGCATGGCGGGCTGACGCTGGGCTAGAAGAGCTTCGCAGCTTTCTTGCTGTTGTTGGATCTCGGCCAGGGTTTCTTCCAGATCGGCGCGTTGGCGTTCCAGCGCCTGGCGATGGCGCGTCAGTAAGCTTTGATAGTGGTGCAGTTGGGCCGTGGTGTCTGCGGGACTGTCGTACATGTCGATCAGGCTGCGGATCTCGACCAGCGGCAGACCCAGACGTTTGCCGCGCAATGCGAGTTTCAGGCGGGTCCGGTCACGCGGATGATAAACGCGGTTTCTTCCTTCGCGGCCGGGGCTGACAATACCCTGATCTTCGTAGAATCGAATCGTACGCGGCGTAACTGAGAATTCGTGCGCAAGTTCGGAGATGGTCCAGGTGGGAGAGGGCATGATCGTGCTAGCTGTTTACGTTAACGTAAACTATGATGCCATAATCTGAACCAGAAGCCTATATGGATAAAACGCGTATGGGCTGCGCACGGAGACGTTGATGAACCCGAATGAACAGAAGCTTGATTACCCGTGGGGCGACGCCCTGCCCGAACCGGGCGCGGCGCGCGTGGTCGCCGACGGAGTCCGCTGGATACGCATGCCTCTGCCGTTCGCACTCGACCATATCAATTTGTGGCTGCTACGCGATGAGATCGACGGCCGCCAGGGGTGGACTATTGTCGATTGTGGCGTATCGCGCGACGAGGTCAAGGCGTTGTGGGAGCAGGTATTTGAAAACGCTCTGGGCGGCCTGCCTGTCTTGCGCGTGCTGGTCACGCATATGCATCCTGATCATGTGGGGCTGGCTTATTGGCTGTGCGACCGCTGGAATGCGCCTTTATGGATGACAATGACCGACTATTCCGTAGCGCGTTTGTGGTCGCGTCCGGCTCTTGGCGATTCCCATGGCGCCGGTGCGGGGGGCCAGGGAGCCGTCGAGCATTTCATGCGGCATGGTTTGGCCGACACAGAGGCACAAGAGAAAATTCGCCAGCGAGCCGGTTATTATCCCGGCTTGGTGCCCGATGTTCCGGCTCGTTTTCACCGGATTATGGATGGCGACCGCATTGCGATGGGTGGCCGGGACTGGCGCGTCATCGTGGGGTATGGGCATGCGCCCGAGCATGCCTCCCTGTACTGCGACACGCTTAATGTGCTGATTTCGGGTGATATGGTGCTTCCGCGCATCTCCACCAACATCAGCGTGTTCGATTACGAACCCGATGCCAATCCTCTGCCTTTGTATCTCGATTCATTGCGCCGCTATGACAGCTTACCCGAAGACACCCTGGTGCTGCCCTCGCATGGGCGTCCTTTCAAGGGTTTGCACGAACGGGTGGCGCAACAACTGGCGCATCATGCTGAGCGGCTCAACGAGGTACTTGCTGCCTGCCACACACCTCTTAGTGCCGCTGATGTGCTGCCGTTCATGTTCAAGCGCAAGCTGGATTCACATCAGTTGACTTTTGCTATGGGCGAAGCTCTGGCGCATCTGCATGCTTTATATTTCGACGGCCAGCTCACCCGTGAAACTTGCGCCGATGGTGTGATCCGCTTCAGCGTGAAGGCCGCATTACCGGCCGCTTAGCACGAGTTTTAGCGCCAGGCTTATGAATACGACGGCGGCAAATCGGTTCAGCAGACGCTGAGCCCTGGCCGAGTTTTGTATGTGTTCGCCGAACGCACCCGAGAAAAAGGCGATGCAGCCGAATACGACCAGGGCTGCCACGATAAATAACACGCCTAATTGCAAGGTCTGCAGCGCGACCGAACCGCGCGCGGGCGAGGTGAACTGAGGCAGAAAGGCCAGGAAGAACAGGGATACCTTCGGGTTGGTCAAATTCATGATAATGCCGCGGCGGTACAGCGTGCCGCTCGATAGCCGCGGCATTTTCTGCTGTGCGGCGAGATGGCCGCGGACGCGCAATGCACCCCAGGCAAGATAAACCAAGTACGCCGCGCCCAACAACTTGAGCAAGGTGAATGCGGTTTCCGACGCGGCAAAAAGCGCGGCCAGGCCGATGGCAACGGCAACCGTATGGCCGATCAGGCCGGTGCATAAACCGAGCACGACCAGCATGCCAGAGGTTCTCCCCCACATGGCCGATTGCATCAGCACGAACAGATTGTCGGGGCCCGGGGCTAGGGCGAGTAGCAGCGCAATACCAAAAAACGAAAGCGCAATATCGATGGTCAGCATGATTGGGTTCGCTGCGAAGCAGAGAGGTTGAAATATATGTTAGCTTTAGCTATTCGCATTATCCACCAGACTACACATCATGACTCATACTTCCACACCCCCGCATTTGGATACCTTACTGCAGCATACAGGTATCGCCGAGTTCAATCCCAAAACTGGCGCGGCTCCAGTTACTGTGCCGTCGATGCGCACCAGCACCGTGCGGTTTGCTTCGCTGGCGGCCCTTGACCAGGCGCAGGCTGGTAAAGCCCTTGGCGAGCGCGTCGTGACATACGGCCGGGTTGGTATGGACACGCACGCTGCACTCGAACAGGTGTTCTGCGATCTGGAAGGTGCGAGCCGAGCTTTTCTGGCGCCTTCGGGCCTGGCGGCCATAACGCTGACGTTATTGGCGCTTTTGAATAGTGGCGATCATATGCTGGTGGCCGATTGTGTATATGGGCCGGTACGCCATCTGGACGAAACGGTCTTGCAGCGCATGGGCATAGAGACTACTTACTGTCGCGCCACGCCCCAAGTCCTGGCTGAACAACTCAAGCCCACTACTCGTGTGCTCTATATCGAGTCGCCCGGCTCGCTTTTGTTTGAAATGCTCGATATTCCCGCGCTGGCCGATTTCGCCCGCCAACATGGCTTGATTCTGGTGACCGACAATACGTGGGGCTCGGGCTATATTTATCGTCCGCTGGATCTGGGCGCCCACGTGTCGGTGGTGGCCGGAACTAAATATGTGGGCGGACATTCAGACCTGATGCTGGGGGCCGTCATGGCCAGCGACCCGGCCATTGTGCAGCGTCTGAACGTCAATCACTATGCCATGGGTTACGCCATCAGCGCCGATGATGCCTGGCTGGCCTTGCGGGGCGTACGAACCTTGTCAATACGTATGCGTGAACATGCGGTGCATGCCTTGCGGATCTGTGAGTTTCTGCGAGGCCGCGCCGAGGTCGGGCGAATTTATCACCCCGCTCTGGCGTCCGATCCGGGCCACGCGATCTGGGAGCGCGATTGCAGCGGGTCAAACGGCATGATGGCCGTGGAGTTGAAGCTGGATAAACCTGCTGCCCGCCGTTTCGTGGATGCCTTGCGGCTGTTTAGCATCGGGTTTTCCTGGGGCGGGTTCGAAAGTCTGGTGCAATTGGTCAATACCGAAGTGCTGGCCGCGCACGGTTATTGGCAGCGCAATGATTACGCTTTGGTGCGTCTGCATATCGGACTGGAGTCGCCCGACGACCTGGTGGTCGACCTGGCGCAAGCATTGGCGGTTGCGCGCGGGTAAGTGGGTTAAGTGGTTTTGTAGTGCGGGCCTGTAGCAACAGGTCTGCTGCTACAGGCCTGTAGAATCAGCCATGTAGCGACAGGCCTTGTGCCTGTCACCGAGGCAAGATTCCGTCTTGATTGCCGGCGATCTGGCAGCCACAAGGGCTGCCACCACCTTGGCTACAGATTCATTCCCGTACAGATTACTTCTTGTTGACCATTTCAACCAGCTTCTGCGCTTCCTTTATCGTGCCCTCGTAGCTTTGCGTCATCGATGGTGAAGTCACGTATTTTCCGCCCACCGAAATGCTTGGAGTGCCTTCGATCTGGTAACTCTTGGCTTGTTCGTTGGCGCGTGTAACCTTGGACTGGACACCAAAGGACGTGAAAACTGCCTCGAATTTGGCGCGGTCCAAGCCTTGGCCGACCGCCCAGTCGGTGATGGCTTTTTGATCATAAATTGGCTTGTGTTCTTCGTGTATGGCCTTGAACACGGCAGGGTGCAGATCTAGTCTGCCCATGGCGTCGAGCGTGTAGTACAGTTTTTGCAGATCAGCCATGCTGGCATTGAAGGCAACCGGAACAGAGCGAAAAACCACATTGGCCGGAAGCGTCTTCACCCATTTCTGGACCAAGGGTTCGATCGCTGCGCAGTGCGGGCAGGTGTAGGCAAAGAACTCCAGCACTTCGATTTTCCCTGGGGTATCCGAGGGCTGGGCCTGGTCGAGGGTAGCGTATTGGCCTTTGGCGTCGGCAGCCTGGCTGGTAGGGGCGAATAGCGCACCCGAACCTATTGTGATGACGGCTATTGCACTGAGGAAGAGGTTTTTTAGCGACATGGTTTCGTATTCCAGAACAAATCAAGAAAATAAGACAGTCTATGTGGCGACAAGTTCAGCATAGGTACAGGTTAAGCATAACGCAGCAACAAATACAACATAAATCCGGTTGGCTCCAGGTTACTGACGCATAACAGACGAGGCGATTTTTTCTTCACCTAGCCGTGCACGCGAACGATTCATCTCATCGATGCCTTTGAAAGGGCCCACCCGAACGCGATTGATGGTTGAGCCGTTGACCTGGGCTTTTTGCACTTCGACCGGCAGACCCATAAGCAGGATCTGCGCCTTGATGGCCTCGGCTTCCTTATTAGAGCGGAACGCGCCCGCCTGCAAAAAGTAAATAGTCTGTGTATTGGCCGGTGCGGGCGCTTTGCTTGTCGCAATGGCTGCTTTGGCCGTGGGCGCCGGCTTTGCCTCGGACGCGGCCTTGGTATCGTGTGGCGCCGCATGGTGGGTTGCCGTGCCCGGTGAGGCGGCGGCCTTAGGTGGCGTCTTGCTGCCGTCGGTCAGGCTGGCAATTAGCTTGCTGATATTGTCGCTTGACGCAGGTTCGGCGGCTTTGCCCGCTGCGGGCGGCGTTTGTCCACTTGTGGCCGATGCCTGGCCGGAAGCAGGCACGGGTGCGGTATTGACCGGGCCGGTCGCGGCAACGCCCGCGCCGCCGTCTTTGCCATACAAGCCCAGATTGGGATCGGGAGCATCCTTGACATCGGGCAGCAAGGCTTTTGCCGAATCGCGGCTGGCGTGATCGACAAAAGGCATCGGCGCACGGGCCACGAAAACAGCAACGATGGCTGCGAGGGCAAGGCCGATAATAAGGCCAGTAAGCATTCCAAACAGAGTGCTGCCGCCTGATTTCGAACCCGAGGATTTTCGATTATTGCGTGCCATAGGAACGGGTTACATCCTTTCGGGGGCGGACACCCCAAGTAGCGCCAGGCCGCTTGCTATCACATGACGAGTGGCCTGGGCCAGGCGCAAACGCGCCAGCTTGAGCGCGCCATCGTCGACCAGCACCCGTTCGGCGTTGTACCAGGCGTGGAAATCAGCGGCGCAATCGCGCAGCCAGAAAGCAATGTGGTGTGGCGCCAGTTCTTGAGCAGCCAAGGCGACAGTGTCGGGGTATTCGGTCAGGCGTTGCATCAAGGCGAATTCGCTGGGTGCTGTAAGGACACTGGGGTCGGCCCGCGCAGCCTGCGACAACAGGTCGGCGGAAGATTTTAAAATGGAGCAGATGCGCGCGTGCGCGTACTGAATGTAGTACACCGGATTTTCTTCGTTCTTGGATAAAGCCAGGTCGATATCGAAAATAAATTCGGAATCGGCTCGACGTTGAATCAGGAAGAACCGGACGGCGTCTTGCCCCACCCAGTCGATCAGGTCGCGCATGGTGACGTAGCTGCCGGCGCGTTTAGAAATTTTTACTTCGGCGCCGTTGCGCACAACTCTGACCATCTTATGCAATATATAGGCAGGATAGTCTTTGGGAATGCCCAAATTCAGGCCCTGCAGGCCGGCCCGCACGCGGGCGACCGTGCCATGATGATCACTTCCCTGGATATTGATGGCATGACGAAAGCCACGTTCCCATTTGGCCACGTGGTAGGCCACGTCTGGCACAAAATAGGTATAGCCGCCTTCGGACTTGCGCATCACGCGATCCTTGTCGTCGCCCGTGCCCAGATCGGTGGTGCGCAGCCACAGCGCGCCTTCGTGTTCATAGGTATGGCCAGCAGCAATTAGCGCTTGCACTGTGTGTTCGACACGGCCACTGGTATAGAGTGAGCTTTCGAGGTAGTAGTTGTCGAATTTTAAACTGAATGCCTGCAGATCCAGATCTTGCTCATGGCGCAGGTACGCCACGGCAAAGTGACGGATGTCATCAAGATTGTCGATGTTGCCGCTGGCTGTTACCGATTTACCATCGGCCGCCTGTACCGTAGCGCGGGACTGGAAGTCGTGGGCAATGTCGAGGATGTAGTCGCCCTTATAACCCTCGGCCGGGAATTGCGCGGATTCCGGGCTTATGCCTCGCGCCCGGGACTGCACGCTGATGGCCAGATTTTCGATTTGTTTGCCCGCGTCGTTGTAATAGAACTCGCGGGTGACGTCATAGCCTTGGGCGTTGAACAGCCGACAAAGTGAATCGCCCAGCGCCGCTTGGCGGGCATGCCCCACGTGCAAAGGGCCGGTAGGATTGGCCGAAACGAATTCAACCAGGATCTTTTCGCCCGAAGGCGCGAGCGTACCGAATCGATCGCCCTGCGCGGAGATCTGCCCGAGAACCGCTTGGCGTGCGGCGTGGCTTAAGCGAAAGTTAATAAAGCCCGGGCCCGCAACCTCGGCCGAAGCAATGAGGGCTTGCGGATCCCTGGCCAGCGCATCGACAATTTGTTGCGCCAATTCGCGCGGATTGCGCTTGGCGGCTTTGGCGATTTGCATGGCCACGTTGCTGGCGATGTCGCCATGGGCAGCCACTTTGGGGCGCTCAAGCAAAATCTTGGGCGACGCTTCGGGGATCAGCCTGGCTACGGCCGCCTGAATCAATGAAATTAGTTGTTTTTGTTGCTCTGGGAGCATAAGGCGTTGTTTTTGGCAAAGCTGGAAAGACGTAAATGATAGCGTGATTTGCCTTGCGCTGCCCCGCAGGGCGTGCCTACACCGGAAGAGCTTGCCAGCCCAGCTCATTTTGCAACCATTGAGCGTAGCCGCGCATGTCCACCGTCCCTACCTCAGTCGTTAGCATGCTGCGCCAGTTGGCAATGCGTTGTATAAGCTCTTCAGAGGTGTTGCGTTGCAAATGGCCCAATTGAGGATGATCGTCTTGGTTAGGCCAGCGAGGCGAACCATCTTGGCCGTCGACGCGCCGGTCGCCGCTTTGCACTGCCCGGGCCAGTGCCGAGCGCTGGTCGTGCACGATGGGCTCAGTGATTTCCCGATCAGACAAAGGCGCGGTATCGAAACGCAGCAAGGCGGCTCGTGCCTGCCACAACATCCAGTTAAGCGCCACGTCGGAGAGGTCCCCGCGCGAATTGGGCTGGCCCCTGTCATCGATGTCCATACCACCTCCTATGTCGGCGTGGGAGCCGATAAATGGCGCCTCGACGGTATTCATTCCGGGGCCGCCGGCGGCCGTGGCCAGAGGATACAGCCAGCGCCTTTCTTGTAGGGCGACTGCATGTGCAACCCAGCCCCAGGCCGAGGCGATGCTTAGGTCGTACTGAGTATTGGCGGTGCCGCCAAGGCCAAATTGGGCGACCGTATCGAATAAGCCCATGAACCTTAAGTCGAGGCAGGCCGTCACTAGGCCGCGAACGCTGTCGGTGTAGGAAAAGAGCCCCTGTTCGGTGTGCTGATTGAGCAGGTTTCCGAAGTGCCTCGCCAGGGCGGCACCGCGCGAGTATCCGAGGATGTCGATGGGAATGATTTCTTGGCTGGCACCGTCCAGAGCGTCGAGCAGCGATTGCCATTGCGCGTCGATGATCGCCGGCGCAGAGTACGCGGTGACAGCGTCCCAGTCGAGATGGGATGGGTTGCCGGGGCCACTTTGGTAGAAAATCGGGCCGTCCTGATACCGTTGGCTCATTTTCCAGACGTTGGTTTGCGATATGGGGCTGTTGCGGGTGCCGTCGAAGGCAAATAGCAACAGGCCTAGCGGATCGACGTAGCGCTTGGCTTGTTGGTTGGCATAGCCAAGTGCCTGGTTGGCGGGAATTGGCCCCAGGGGATCGGGTTCTAGGTACTGACCGAGATCTGGCAGGTAGGTGCGTAATAGGTTGTCGTGCCATCCGGTGCTGCGGTCTGCGATTTGACCTGGCAGGCGCAAGTCTAACGTGAGATCACCAGCGATTTGCGTCGCCGCCCCTGTTGGGCTGTAGGTTGCAAGCCAGCGTATTTTTCGCTGTCCATCAGTAAGCATGCGTGGTGCACCCAGCAAATCGGAGTGCGCCGCGTACAGGATCCCCGGCGCTGTGCTCCCGCTTGCGTCTGCGGGCGCGTAATCGATGAGGCCCACCAGTGTGAGCCCGGCATAAATATAACGACGGGTAATGTTTGCTTGCGCCGCGGGCCGTAGGTTAGGCACCTCCGTTTTCTGTGCCTGAGATTCGGCCACCAACTGGTTGTTCAGATAGAAGTAGTCGGTGCGCGCGCCGGCCGATATTTTTGCAATGCGCTGCCCCAATGCATTGTGACGGTAAACGTCGGGCAATTGGTCAGGCAGACGCGCGCCCGTGAGGCGGCGGCTGGGGCCGTATTCCAGCAGGTATCCCTGGTAGCTTGTGGGCAGCCCGCTGGCGTCACGCGTGATGGCCGGTTTGACGGTGTGCGATGCCAATCGCTGTGCCGCCAGCGCGCCATCATTGTGCCATGCATACCATTGCGCGGATTCAGCCAGCCGCTCATGTGCACCGATCAGGCGCGACTGTTGGTCGTAGGTATAGTTCCAGGTCTGGGCATGGTTTTGTGAGGGTACGCGATGCTGCTCTTGCTGCACCAGCCCGTGCGGGCCGTAATGTTGGTGCTGGCTCCATACGGGCCTGCCTTCGTGGTGCAGTAGCAGTTCGCTGGCCTGCCCGTTCGTGAGCCGTGTTTGCAACTGCAGGCCGTTGCCGTATTGGTAGCCGGGCTGAGACGCCACGCTTTCAATGACGCGATGAGCGTTCCCCTGCGCATCGTGCCAGGCGATGGCCTGCAATCGCCCCTGCTTGTCCCATTGGTAGTGCAGCGCACCGCCTTCAGGCAGCCGGTGTTTGATCAGGCGGCTTTTGTTGTCGTAGCTAAGCTGTTCGGTGTAGCGTAGAACATTCCCTGATGGGGCAAGGCGGCGCTGGATACGACGCTGGGTCAGGCGGTTTTGGGCATCGTAGCGACGGCTTTCGCTTTCGTGTGGATGGTGTATGCGCGTGAGCAGCGGCCCACGCCAGCTAAGCACGGTTACCTGTTTTTCACGGGCGTTTTGCTCGAGGAGTTGAACCGGGCGTCCGGCCGCGTCGTAGCGATAATTCCAGCGATCACCGTTGGCGAAAGTGCGTTCAATAGGGCGCAGTCGTGCGTCGAATAGGGTGCGTTCCGTGCCGGTCAGGGTGCTGCTCCATGAGGTTCGGGAGCCTTGCGCCTGATAGTGCAGTGTCAGATCGGGCCACCCCCCCGAAGGGACGCTAAGGCTTTCGATGGCACCTGCCGCGGTTCGGGAGATGCCTGTGCCGTTGATATGCGTCAGACGTCCCCGATTGTCGTAGAGGGCCTGGCTACGAGGTGCCGCACAGCCGGGACAGGGTGCGCCATTGACCCGGGTCAGAAGGTAGCGCCCGCCTTTGCGTGCCACGTGGAAAGTTGTTTTTTCGCCCGACGCATTGGTGACTACGGTAGCGCCTTCAGTTAACAGGCTGGGGGCTTTGACGTAGCGTAGCGTGATCCGGCCTGTGTGTTCTTGCGGCCCGCCCAGGATGGATAGTGTGGCGCGGCCGCTTACGTCGTAGGCCCAGGTATGGTTGCGCTTTTGGCGCGCTCCGTCGGCCGACACGGTTTCGATGCCGGTTAAATGGTAGGGGTTGCCTGCTTGCAATAAGGGCTCGTACAGGTAACGACGCCGCATACCGTCGGGTCGGATTACCTGATCCAGGCGCCAGGGCCCAGTTACCTGTCCCGAGGGGGTGATGACAGGCTGGTAAGTGTAACGAAATGCTCCAAGTGGGGTATCGATGCGGCTTAGATACGCCCGATCACCAATGATTTGATAGGAAAAGTCGAGCGCTAGGCCTTGCCCGGACAATAGTCGCGAAATCGTGCCGAACTCGGGGCCCACGGCGTCTTGGCGCTGGATAACCAGCATTTGCCCTCCAGCAAAGCTGATATGGACGAGTCGGCCATGCCTGTCGTAGCGGTTTTTCTGGCCGTTGGGCCAGGTCCAGATCCATTGCTGTTCGTGTGCGTCGATACGGCCGGCGCCTCCGGAGTGCTCGCCCGTACGCGCAAAACTGATGCGGCTACCGTCTGCCTGCACAATTTGCATGCGCCCGCCGGCATGGAATAACCGTGTGTCGTAGGACAGGGCCCAGCCGGGCCCCAGCACTGAATGGCGACGGTCCAGCGAGTTGTAATGTCGGCGAATTTCGAGATCGGGCGCTTGCGCTGTACCGGGCAGGTCGAGTTCTTGCTGATACTTGTTGCCGGTGACGAGATGTATGGGGTTGCCTACACCGAGGTTAAGGCTTGGCTCGGGGTTGTCGGCCAGAGTGGCCAAGCCGCCTCGGGCGCAGGGCTGGCCCAGAGGCGAGGGATTACAGCTTAATTCTGCCGCCGCCAGCGCTGTGCCAGCGGATAAAGCCAGCAACCCTGCCAGCGCCCTTAAGTACCGTGTCATAATGCGCTTCGCCAAATTGAACAGTACCTATATTGCCGCTTGGCAGGGCGCGCAAGATAAGGTAGTGTATCTATGTGTCTATTGAGGGAAACCGAAGCATGCTAGTTGTCTTTCACTCCAAAGCGGCCGCCGAAGTTCTCATGTTCGGGAAACATGCGCTCCCCATTCTGATTGCCGCAGGCAAGCCCTATACCGATACTTTGCCTGATCGCGGCGTTATTACCCGCGATCAGCTCGACGCTGCCATAGCGGGAATTGAAGGTGCGATTTCGAGTGATACCGACTCGGAATTTTCCGACGATAACGACGACGCCAAGGCCCACCCGATTTCGCAAGCTGTCAGCTTTCGCCGGCGTGCATGGCCTTTGCTGGCGATGCTGAAGCTGTCGCGCGACGAGCACGCCGATGTATTGTGGGAGCCTGCACCAACCAACTGGTGATCGCATGTAGACAAAAATGGCATTTGTTGTAGTGACAGCCCTTGTGGCTGTCATCGACGCTTTGTAAATGCCGCTTTTTTTGTCAACGATTTTGGCAGCCACAAGGGCTGCCACTACTTGTGGCGAGCAAAAATGGCGGTTCATTGGACTTCGAGCCGCACCTTGTGTTCAACCCATCTATTTTCTGCACTAACGAATCCCTGCTCGCATAAACGATTGGACGAATTGGCGCTGGAAGAGCAGGAAAGCAATTAGCAGTGGTGCCGCGCTAAGCAGAGTTGCGGCTGTGATGATGGACCAGTCGATGCCCTGATCGGA
>JBDTLC010000140.1:0-37086 GCA_039935015.1 Paralcaligenes sp.
TGCGTATGTAGAGGCCGATATCCCAATGCTGGTACTGGAGACGGCGCTGCCGGTCAAATTTGCTGAAACTATTACGGAAGCCATAGGCCACTCCGCTCCTGTGCCCGAGCATCTGCAAGCATTGTCCGGCCTGCCTCAGCGGGTAGAACTTATGGATTGCGACGCAGAACTTGTGCGCGAGTACATCAAACAGCACGCAACGCCGTAACCGGCGCGGCAGCCGTAACGGCAGCCCTTGTGGGTGCCATCCGTAACTACTGGCCGCCCCGTTCATCAAAAATGGCAGTCACAAGGGCTGCCGCTACCCAGGCTGCCGCTACCTGGTCTTTAACTACCCGCGCTTCTGGTGCGTGTGCCTGAAAGTTGATTTAGGCGCATACTTTCTCCTTCACGTGCAGGCCTATGCTATATGGGCCATAGCCACCCAGGAGGAATTCATCGTGAGCCGCAAAACGCCTATCGAACGCTACCGTAATATTGGCATTAGCGCCCATATTGATGCGGGGAAAACCACTACTACCGAGCGTATTCTTTTCTATTCCGGCGTGAGCCACAAGCTGGGTGAGGTTCATGAAGGCATGGCCACCATGGACTGGATGGAGCAGGAGCAGGAGCGCGGCATCACCATCACGTCCGCGGCCACCACGTGCTTCTGGAAAGGGATGGCTGGCAATTACCCCGAGCATCGCATCAATATTATCGACACCCCGGGGCACGTGGATTTCACAATTGAAGTCGAGCGCTCCATGCGAGTGCTCGATGGTGCCTGCATGGTTTACGACGCCGTGGGCGGTGTGCAGCCGCAATCCGAAACGGTGTGGCGTCAGGCTAATAAATATCACGTTCCTCGCTTGGCGTTTGTGAATAAGATGGACCGAGTAGGAGCCGACTTTTTTCGTACCCAAAGGCAGATTCGAGAGCGTCTTAAAGGCAACCCGGTGCTGGTGCAGATTCCTGTGGGCGCCGAAGACAATTTTCACGGTGTGGTGGACCTCATCAAGATGAAGGCGATCATGTGGGATGACGCCAGCCAGGGAGTGAAATTCGAGTACGTCGATATTCCGGAACAGTTGTTGGCCAGCGCGCGCGAGTGGCGCGGCAAAATGATTGAAGCGGCTGCAGACGCCAACGAGGTGTTATTGCAGAAGTACCTTGATAACGTCGAACCTACCGAAGCCGAGCTCAAAGCGGCGTTGCGTCAGCGCACCATCGCAGGAGAAATTGTGCCGATGTTGTGCGGTAGCGCATTCAAGAATCGGGGGGTACAGGCCTTGCTCGACGCGGTGCTCGACTTTTTACCTGCGCCTACAGATATACCGCCGGTGACGGGCCAAGATGAGCATGATCGCGTGGTGGAGCGTCGCGCGAGCGACGATGAAAAGTTTTCGGGCCTCGCTTTTAAAATTATGAACGATCCGTTCGTTGGGCACCTGACTTTTTTCCGCGTTTATTCCGGAGTTATGCGTTCGGGCGATACAGTCTATAACCCTATCAAGGACAAAAAAGAGCGAGTGGGCCGATTGCTGCAGATGCATGCGAATCATCGCAGTGAAATTACCGAGGTTTACGCCGGTGACATTGCCGCGGCCGTAGGCTTGAAAGAACTGACCACGGGTGAGACGCTATGCGATCCGGCTCATGTGATAACGCTTGAACGCATGGTCTTTCCAGAACCGGTCATATCCCAGGCGGTGGAGCCCAAGACCAAGGCTGACCAAGAAAAGATGGGCATGGCCTTAAGCCGTCTGGCCGAGGAAGACCCTTCATTTCGTGTGCATACTGATGATGAAACGGGGCAGACAATTATTTCGGGCATGGGCGAGCTGCATCTGGAAGTGCTGGTCGAGCGCATGCGCCGCGAGTTTGGTGTCGATGCCAGTGTAGGCAAGCCACAGGTGGCTTTCCGAGAAACCATACGTAAGGTGTGTGAATCGAGCGAAGGCAAGTTCATCAAGCAGTCAGGCGGGCGCGGTCAGTATGGTCACGTGGTACTAAAGATCGAACCGCAGCCGGCAGGCAAGGGCTTTGAATTTGTCGATGCCATCAAAGGAGGCACGGTACCGCGTGAATTTATACCCGCGGTCGAGAAGGGCGTTATTGGAGCGTTGAATGCAGGGGTTGTAGCCAGCTATCCGGTCGTTGACGTCAAGGTGACTTTGTTTTTCGGCTCTTACCATGATGTCGATTCGAACGAAAATGCCTATCGCATGGCGGCTTCCATGGCGTTCAAAGATGGGTGCCGTCGCGCCGATCCTGTGTTGCTCGAGCCGATGATGGCGGTAGAGGTTGAAACGCCCGAGGAAAAAATGGGTGATGTCATCGGCGACCTGGCTTCGCGGCGTGGTTTGATTCAAGGTATGGAAGATATTCCGGGAGGGTCGGGTAAAGCCATACGCGCTGAAGTGCCTTTAGCAGAAATGTTCGGCTATTCCACTACGCTGCGCTCTTTGACGCAGGGCCGCGCAACCTATACCATGGAATTTCGACATTACGCCGAGGCACCTGCGCAGATCGCCGAGGCGGTGGTTCGCTCTCGAGGCACGGGCACGCTTAAGACTTGAAACCGGCTTACCGTATGGTGTTGCGGCGTTTATTTTAATTGGCGGGGAACGCCGACGTTGCGGTGCGCATCTAATAGAATGTACAACAAGCCGCCGGTGGCAGCTTTCCCCATTTTTTCAAAGGATCAGACTATGACCATATATGATGCGAAGCTGAAAAGTCGCGAGGAAGTCGCCACGGGTACGATGGCTTTTTACATTGAGAAGCCCGCTGGGTTTACCTTCAAGCCAGGGCAGGCGATCGACATCATATTGCCCGAATCGGTGGTGGCCGATCCGCAGAATGCCCGGCATACTTTTTCCATAGTCAGTGCGTCGGATCAGAACGAATTGATATTCGCTACACGCATGCGTGATAGCGTATTCAAGAATGCACTTAAGGTCTTGCCTATGGGGACAACACTTAAAATTGAAGGGCCCTTTGGCTCGCTGACCCTGCACAATAAACGTACCCGTGCGGCCATCTTTATTGCCGGCGGCATCGGTATCACCCCGTTCATGAGCATTTTGCAGCAGGCAGCGCACGACAAACTTCCTCAAGAAATGACTTTGCTCTACGCCAATCGCCGCCCCGAAGATGCAGCCTTCCTGGCCAATCTGCAAAAACTCGAGCAACAAAACACGCATTTCAGGCTGGTCGGCGTGATGTCGGAAATGGCCAAGTCCAGCTTGCCCTGGAGCGGCGAAACAGGCTTGGTCGACGGCAAGTTGATACAGCGGGTGGTCGGTGACTTGGAAAGCCCTGTGTATTATTTGGTTGGCCCGCCGGCTATGGTCGAAGCCATGCGTGGGGCTTTGAACGCAATAGGCGTTGACGATGACGATATCCGGACCGAAGAGTTTTACGGATATTGAAAAAGGTTTGTTCATGTTGCTGCATGGCTATTATTATTTATCACTACTGCACTGACACCTATTCACCGCCGTTTATGCCCGACAACATGTTACGGTGACGACGCAGGTAATAAGGGGAAAAGAACCATGAAATGGGTACGTCTTGTCTGTTACGCGGCAATCTTTACGCTTACTGCCGGAATCACGATTCCAGCTATCGCAGCGGAAGTCAGCGAGGTCACGCTGGCAAAACAGTTCGGCATAGGCTCGCTCACGTTCATGGTGATGCAGCACGACAATCTTTACGAAAAAGCGCTCGCTGCACAAAACATCGGACACCCGGTCAGCGTGAAGTGGGTTCGGTTCACGGGGGGCGCAGCGATGAACGACGCCATCCTGTCTGGGAGCCTGAACTTCGCGATGGCGGGTACTGGCCCGCTTGCAACCATGTGGGCGAAAACCCGTGGCAACATGGATGTGATGGGGGTGTGTGCGGCAAACTCGATGCCGATGATGCTCAATACGCGTAACGCGGCAATCAAGAACCTTTCCGACTTCAGCCAGAAGGATCGCATCGCCTTGCCTGGCGTCAAAGTTTCAATTCAGGCGATCTTGCTCGAGATGGCTGCCTCTAAAGCATTCGGAAGCGCTCATTACGACAAGCTCGACCCGCTTACGGTCACGTTATCGCACGCCGATGGTATGTTGGCGCTGCTCTCGGGCAAATCGGAGATCAACAGCCATTTCACTTCTCCGCCCTATTCCTATCTCGAGGTTGAGCGTCCTGGCATCCATACGGTGCTTGATAGTTACCAGATTCTTGGCGGACCCGGCACGCTGAATGTGGTGTATACCACCAGCAAATTCCGCGCACAAAATCCCAAGGTGTACGCCGCGTTCCTGCAGGCGTTCAAGGAAGCTACTGACTTCATCAACGCTCATAAAACTCAGGCTGCCACGATCTATCTCGAAGTATCAAAGGACAAGTCCATCACAAAGGAGCAGCTCGTCAAGATACTGAACGATCCGAATATCCACTACACGATGGCTCCGGAACGCATAATGGACGTGGTGCAATTCATGCACAAGACTGGACGCATCAAGATAGTGCCCACGACCTGGAAGGACATGTTCTTTCCCGAAATTCATGATCTAGCTGGAAGCTGACTTTCTGGCTACTGGTGTAGTGGTTTGGAATGAAATGGCGGGTACCTGTTCTGACAGGATATCCGCCATGGGCACGCCTGTCTTCACGTTTATCTTGCCCGCCTCGTCTAGGGCTGGACGCGCGATAATTCCTGCTTGTTTCCACGGTGTTTCGCGGGCAGTGTGGCCAGTACAAGCCCCATTAAGGCAACCACTAGCGCGAGCATTTGGGTTGTGGTCAAATGTTCACCCAGTATCAGCACACCCACAATGGCTGCCGTTATAGGCAGCATCACTGAAAACACACCCGCCTGGGCTGCCGAGATGGATTTCAGGCCGGTCATCCATAACCATACCGTCCAGACGCTCGCCGCCATCCCGTAGAAGAGCAGTAAAGCCCATGCGCCGACGCTTACCGCGGTAAAGTCGAAATGCAGTGCCACATAGGCTCCGAAAGGCATTACCAGCACGAACCCCCATAGATTGATGATGGCGCTAATACGCTTTGGGCTAAGGACGGCGGTGAGCTTTTTACCTATGACCGCATACGACGCTTCACACAGCACGGCGCCAAAAAGAAGCAAATTGCCCAGCCATATCTTTCCTGGCGCGCCGCCTAACTCTAGGTGTTGTGCAGAGAGCGCGACACTGTCTGGCCTCGCAAAAGCAAGCATGCCTATGCCTATTGCGCCGAAAGCCACTGCAGCCCACACGCGTCGCCCTATTTGTTCCTTCAGAATGCCCCAGCTCGCCAGTGCAATCATGGCTGGAGTGGCCGACATGATGACGCTGGCCGATAACGCCGTAGACAGGCTCATGCCGTAAACCATGCACAGGGTATAGGAGAAATTACCCAGAAAAGACTCCAGGAAGACCAACTTGCGGGTCTGGGAGGTCATCTTGGGTTCGGCTGCGGGCTTTCTTATCCAGCGCAGCATGGCAATTCCGCCGATGCCAAAACGCAGCCATGCAAGCAGAAATACCGGGAAAACAGCCACCAGAGGTTTGGACAGAGCAACGTAGCTGCCTACTAACGACATGCTAAGTGCGAGGCAACCGCAAGCCACTAGGCGGCTTGGGGCTCGTTGGATCGAGTTTGTCACAATGGTGCTTGAAGGTTTTGCGATGATTCGCTCTTGCATGGCCCCGAGCTTATGCCCACTGGGCGTAAGCAGCGTTATGGCTTCGCGTTTAGGCTGCTACGCCTAAAGAAAACGGCCAATACCGGCCACGCAAATAACCAATATGCCCAGAACGAGATTCACGCCGATAAGCTTGCGGATCTGATTGAGCTCGTGTCCGCCTTGAGGCCAGTTTTTTTCGTCAATGGCTCGTTTCAGGCGCGGCAGGGGCCGGTAGCAAATATATAGAAAAATCACCATCATGATAATGCCAAGAGTCATCATCAGATTGACGTGCATGCCCGCGCGCGCCAGGCCGCCCATCAGCTCAAAGGTCATCCAGAAGCCGGTGATGAGCAAGATGAGCACTGCCAGCCATACCCACGGGAAAAAGCGTTTGAAAACCTGTGCCCATAGAGTCAGCCGAATGGGAGGCTCGAGTAGTTGGCCGGCCACTGGACGTAAAACCAGATAAGCGAAAAACATGCCGCCCACCCAAATAACTGCGGCAAGAAGATGCAGGGTCATGGCTAACGGCATATGAAATTCTCCAAAGGTTGCTTGTTCATATTGTAGTGGCACCCCTTGTGGGTGCCATCCTCATCATACGTCAACAGCAATTTTCCACCCAGCACATTGTATGAACTCGAATTTCTGTGTCTTGTCCGCAGCCGTCTCGGGCTATGTGCGGACAGCGGGGCGGTGCGTCCATCAGGAAAAATAGGCGGTGATCAGATCCGCAGCTCGTTTGCCGCTGCGCACAGCCCCCTCTAGTACGGCCGGATAGCCCGTGTCGGTATAGTCGCCAGCCAGCCAGATCCGTGACCAGGGGGTCGCATTGTCGGGGCGGGCCAAGCCCGGAATGGCGGCAAAAGTGGCCCTTTTTTCGATGATTGTGGCATGGCTTTGCACGGGCGGCAACGCCGCAAGCCCTCGGGTTTGCTCGCGCAATTGCGTCAATATGCCTGCAACAATGGCTTCCTGTGTGTGCATGGCCAGCACCTGAGCATCGCTGATGACGACGTTCAGCATCGGGCGTTGGCCTTCTGTGGGCGAAGTCATAAACAGGCTGGAATCAAACAGCCATTGACCAAACTGACATTTCTCGGGGTAGTCGTACAACATCAGCATGGGAGCGGGTAGCTTCCAGGCGCGCTCCAGTTCCAGCGTAATGGTCGCAATTGCGTTGTATCGAAATGCCGCCAGTTGCGCCAGATAGGCATCATCCACAGGCGAAGCTGTGTCGTGCTTTAACAGACGCCAGGCGGAAGGAGCGTTGGTCGCGATCAGGGCTCCATCGAAGCGCTCGCCTTCGATCTCGACGTGGGTAGGCAGGTGATTCAGACGGCGTATGGCCTGGCCGTAACGCACATCAAGCTTCTGCGCAGCTTGGGCTGGCCATAGATCGGAGAGGTGCACGCGCGGCAGCAGGAAGTCGCAGGCGCCCCGGGCACCGCCCAGACTGTCGCGCAGAACATTGGCCAACAGTTGGGCACAGGCTTGTTCAATAGAAGTGTTGAGCGCAGCGAGGCACAAAGGCCGCCAAAAGCGACGTATGGCCTGGCCGGATTGTCGGCCGAGCCGCAACCAGTCACTCACCGTGGCGCCTTGAGGCACGATCCATTCCCGTGCTTGCAAGTTTCGCATCAAGGTGATGAGCCGCACGCGCTCAGACAGGCTCAGGCCGTGCGCAACCAGTATCCCGCCCAGCAAATGCAGAGGGGCAGGCAGAGGCCCGGCTTTCAGCTGAAAGCTGTTATCTGCGGCTTGCAGGTTGAGCGGTAGTCGTCGCAGCTGCGATTCAACAGGAATCTGCAGCTCGTGCATCAGGGCCCAGGTTTCGGTATAAGCACCCAGCAATATATGCTGGCCGCAATCGATGGTGGTGTTTAACGGGGCAGACCGGACGCTGCGTGCTCGCCCACCCAAGGCGCGCGCGGCTTCAAAGACAATGACTTGGTGGCCGCGGCGCTGCAGATAAACCGCTGCGCTCAAACCCGCCCAGCCCGCGCCGATGACTGCTATGTTCATCGGGCCAACTGGTTTACAAGACGTCGGCCGCCTCCGACCCAGACTTTCCAGGCCAGCCATAGCTTGCGTATGGGCGTGAGCGAAATACGCTGGTCCAGCACCTGCCAGTTGTCACGTTCGATTTCTTCGAGCAGGGCGTGATAAATAGCCGCCATCATCAAGCCGGGTCGCTGTGCCCGTCGATCGACCTCGGGCAATGCGAGCATGGCCTCGCGATAGCACTGTTTGGCGCGCTGCGTTTCAAAGCGCATAAGTTCGACAAAACGTTCCGAGTGCTGGCGGTTTAAAATCTCCGAGGCTTGAACATTGAACTTCTGCATGTCGTCGACGGGCAAGTAAATGCGGCCGCGGCGTGCATCGTCGCCCACGTCCCGGATGATGTTCGTCAACTGAAAGGCCAAACCTAGTTTTTGGGCATAATCGAGCGTGGCTTCCTGCGTATAGCCGAAAATGCCTGCCGACAGTTCGCCCACCACACCGGCGACATGCCAGCAGTATGTGCGCAAGCCAGCCCAATCTACATAGCGGGTCAGATCCAGATCCATTTGCATGCCGTCGATAATGGCCAGCAGCCGCGTGGAGTCCAGGCGGCAGGCCTGAATGTGCGGCGCCAGGGCCTGGGTAACCGGATGGTCGGTTTTGCCCAAAAACATCTGTTCGATTTGCGTGCGCCACCAAGCGAGTTTGGTTTGGGCGACGGAGGGGTCCGAACACTCATCGACGACGTCGTCCACTTCTCGACAAAAGGCGTAAAGCGCTGTGATGGCCTTGCGCCGCTGGGGTGGCAAAAACAAAAATGCGTAATAGAAGCTCGAGCCGCTTTGGGCGGCTTTTTCTTGGCAGTATTCGTCAGGACTCATGTTTTAAGGAGGTGGTAGGCTGAAAAGTGTGTATTAACGCAACGCGCGCCAGAGCAGCAAGACCCAGTCGCGTTTTCGCAGAGTAGGCCGATGGAAGAATACGTCGTAGTGTAGTTGGTCGAGACGTTCAAGAATACGTAAACCCCCATGTACAACAAGTCTTAGCTCCAGGCCAATGCGGCCTGGCAGCCGGCTTGCCAGCGGCAGTCCGCGCCTTAGTAGTTCGCGCGCTTGCAGAACCTGTGCTTGCATCAGGTGCTGCCATGGGGCGTCGATCCGCTGCGTGGCGATGTCTGTTTCACTGACGCCATAACGAACGAGCTTGTCTTGCGGTATATAAATGCGTGTTTTTCTCCAGTCAATGGCGACATCTTGCCAGAAGTTAACCAGTTGGAGTCCCGTACAGATGGCGTCGGATTCTTGCAGATTTTGAGGGGTGACGGCCTGATATAGATGCAGCATAAGGCGGCCCACGGGATTTGCCGAGCGCGAACAGTAATCAAGAAGCTCCGTGTCATTGGCGTAGCGATGAATCTTTACATCTTGTTCGAAGGCCGAAAGCAGGTCAAAAAAGGCCTGCAGCGGAAGTTGATGTGTGCGTATGGTTCGGTCAAGGGGCGTAAATATGTCAGCCGGCGCGTCGGCCTGTGTGGGTTCGAATGCGCCACGGCCTATATCTTGCAAGGCTTTTCGATAGCCTGCCAGTAGTGCCAGGCGCGCTGAATCGCTGGCATTGCCTTCGTCAGCGATATCGTCGGCACTGCGGGCAAAACGGTAAATATGTGTGATGGGCTCGCGCAGGCGAGCTGGTAAAAGCAGGGAAGCAACCGGAAAGTTTTCGTAGTGATCAACGGCCATGTACATCTTTCTATAAGAAGAAGCCGCTATTTTAAGAGGGGTCTGGTGTCTAGACCCGATGCGCTGCCGAATTGACGCAAAACGTCAAGTTTTGTCACAGGGGCTTAACGAATTGGGCGGAACTGGATTAGACTTCGGCTACTGGGAGGAGTTATGCCACGTCCTATTTTGGCACGCATTTCGTTGTCAGCATTAAGTCATAACCTTGAAGTGGTGACCCGTCAGCTAAAACCGGCGGCGGCTCATCGGCCGCGGCCTTTGGTCTGGGCTGTCATCAAGGCTAACGCCTACGGCCATGGCATTGTGAATGCCGTTCGCGGTTTCGTGCGGGCCGACGGCCTGGCCATGTTAGATATCAATGAAGCTGTGCGCTGTCGGGAAGCGGGCTGGACCAAGCCTATTTTGTTGCTCGAGGGCTTTTTCGAGCCAGACGATATCACCATGCTCGATGAGTATCGGCTCTCTACCACGGTGCACAACCAGGATCAGCTTGACATGTTGCGCCAGGCCCGGCCGCGCCAACCTATCGATGCCTTGATTAAATTGAATGTGGGGATGAACCGTCTGGGATTTTCCGTGGCGCAATATGCGCCTGCTTATCGGCAGGCGATAGGCTTGCAAGAACAGCGTATTTTGGGTTCGTTGGGGAAGATGACTCATTTTGCGCGGGCCGACGACAGTGCTGCCGTAACGCGAGAACAGACCGATTTATTCAATAATACGACGCGCGACTTGCCCGGCAAGGTCAGTGTGTGCAATTCGGCGGCGACCCTCACTGCGGGCCTGTGGTCGACACTGGAACCGGTGGAACAATGGATTCGTCCGGGTATTTGCCTGTATGGCGCTACGCCGTTCGGCGATAGGCCGGCTGACAGTTTCGGTTTGCGTCCCGCGATGACACTTAGTGCTGAGTTAATCAGTATGCGGCGCATTGAAGCTGGGGCGGGCGTGGGCTATGGACATGTGTTTGTTGCGCCGCAGGCTATGACTATTGGGGTGGCGGCTTGCGGCTACGCCGACGGCTATCCGCGTCATGCGCCGACAGGCACTCCGGTCGCTGTCGATGGCGTTATGACGCGGACATTGGGAAGGGTATCGATGGATATGCTCATTGTCGATCTGACGGCTGTACCACAGGCTCATATAGGCAGCCAGGTGGTTTTGTGGGGCGAGGACGGGCCTTCGATCGATGCGGTTGCTCAGGCTTCGGGCACCTTGGGGTATGAGCTGATGTGCGCATTGGCTGCCCGGGTGCCGGTAACAGTGGTATAAGCGGCGATGCAGGGGCGTGGGGCCAGGCTGGTTTTATTCCGAGGAAACTATCTGTGAAAAATAAATGTGTGCTGGTAACGGGGGCAACCAAAGGCATAGGCTGGGCAATCAGCCGGCGTCTGGCCGATTCAGGCTGTCATGTCGTGGGTTTGGCCCGGCATACGCAGGAGATCGATTTCCCCGGCTACCTTTACTCTTGCGACTTGCAAAATGCTGGTGAAACCGAAGATATTCTGCGTATCATTCGCGAAAAATACCCCGTCGATGCGGTCGTTAACAACGTCGGGATGGTCCGCCCTGAACCACTGGGCGAGGTCGATCTGGCCTCGCTCTACGAGGTGTTCGATTTAAATGTACGTGTTGCCGTGCAGGTGGCTCAAGCGTTTATCCCATCGATGAAAGCGCGCAAAGAAGGGCGTATTGTCAATATCTGTAGCCGCTCGACCCATGGCGCGGTGCTGCGCACCAGTTACTCTGCAGCCAAGAGCGCGCTTATCGGTTGCACCCGCACCTGGGCTCTAGAGTTGGCCGAGTACGGAATTACTGTCAATGCAGTATCGCCTGGTCCGATCGAAACCGAGCTATTTCGTGCCGCCCAGCCCGTGGGCAGCGAGGCCGAGAAAAAGGCGCTGACATCAATCCCGATGGGCCGCCTGGGTCAGGCCGCTGAAGTGGCGGCAGCCGTTACGTTTTTTCTCTCGGATGAGGCTGGTTACATTACCGGCCAGGTTCTGGGCGTAGATGGCGGCGGCAGCCTGGCGGGCCGCTAGGTCTTGGCGCCGACGGCTCGAATCGGCAAGCGCATACCCGGTTAAACTTGCGCCCATGGCCAAATCAAAAAGTTCTTATGTCTGTACGGAGTGCGGCGGCACCAGCCTGAAATGGGCGGGCCAGTGCCCGCATTGCAGTGCTTGGAACACGTTAGAAGAATCAATTGACGCGGGTACACCCGTGCATCGTTTCGCTCCCCTTGCGGGTTCGGGCCCTATACGTAGCCTGGCCGAAATCGAGGCGCGCGAACTGCCGCGACAGCCGTCGGGCATCTCGGAATTCGATCGGGTATTGGGTGGTGGCTTGGTGGCTGGCGCCGTGGTGCTGATTGGCGGTGACCCGGGCATCGGCAAATCGACGCTTCTGCTGCAGGCAATGGCGTCTTTATCTAAAGTGGTAAGTGTGCTGTATGTGACCGGCGAAGAATCTGCCGAGCAAGTGGCATTGCACGCCAGGCGCCTGGAGCTGGTCACCGACGGGATCAACCTCATGGCTGAAATCCGCCTTGAGGCCATCGTGGCGGCACTGACCCAAACGCGGCCCAGCGTAGCCGTTATTGATTCGATCCAGACTCTTTATTCCAGCGAACTGAGTGCCGCACCGGGTTCTGTTTCACAGGTGCGTGAGTGCGCGGCGCAACTGACTCGTTTGGCCAAGCAGACAGGCATCACCATCGTGCTGATCGGCCATGTGACGAAAGATGGAACGCTGGCCGGGCCACGTGTACTTGAACATATTGTCGATACAGTCCTGTATTTCGAGGGTGATACTCATTCTTCGTTCAGACTTGTCCGCGCATTCAAGAATCGTTTCGGCGCCGTCAACGAGTTAGGCGTATTTGCGATGACCGACAAGGGCTTGCGTGGAGTCAGCAATCCGTCGGCCTTGTTTTTGTCGCAGCATGATCAGGATGTGTCGGGCTCTTGCGTGATGGCGACCCAGGAAGGGACGCGTCCATTGCTGGTCGAAATTCAGGCCTTGGTCGACAGCGCGCATGCCCCCAATCCACGGCGTTTGTCCGTGGGCCTCGAGGGTACACGCCTGGCGATGTTGCTGGCGGTGCTGCATCGCCATGCAGGGGTGGCCACGTTTGATCAAGATGTGTTCGTCAATGCCGTGGGGGGCGTCAAAATTACTGAGCCGGCTGCTGATCTGGCTGTGTTGCTGGCGATTATGTCTTCGATGCGCGATCGGCCTTTGCCCAAAGGGTTGATTGTGTTTGGAGAGGTGGGGTTGGCGGGCGAGATCCGCCCCGCTCCCAGAGGTCAGGAGCGGTTACGAGAGGCAGCCAAACTGGGCTTTAACATTGCGCTTATCCCCAAGGCGAACGCACCCAGGCAAGCTATTGAAGGTTTGGAGATCTGGGCCGTAGATCGCGTGGATGCGGCCATAGATCGCCTGCGTCAGTAACAAAACTCATTGCATTGATCATTTTAAGAGGGGAGTAGCCAGGTGGAGTGGTACATCATTGTGCTGGGCTGTCTGATATCGGGTGCGCTGATCGGGTTTACGGGCGGAGTCCTGGGTATCGGCGGCGGTTTACTGGCCATTCCGCTGTTAGGCCTGGTGTTCAATATGCCGCAGCAGGCGGCGCAGGGTACAGCGCTGATCATGGTATTGCCGGCGGTACTGATAACAGTGCGCAAATATAATCAGTATGCCAAGATTGATCTGGGCGCTGCGGCTGCAGGCGCCGCAGGTTCCATTGTCTTTACGTGGCTGGGTGCCCGGTTTGCTCTGGGCGTAGATCCTACCTTGCTGCGCCGCGTTTATGCTATCTTCATTCTGGGCATCGCCATCTTTTATTTCCACCAAAGCCGTCCAAAAACCCTACATAGACGTCCAGCCTCGGGGCCACCCCGTAGCGCCGCTGATTATCATAGAGGGTGGTTTGCACTGGTCGGGGTGCTGGCCGGGTCGATAGGGGGGATTTTTGGCGTGGGAGGGTCGGTAGTGGCTGTGCCGTTTTTAACGACTTTTTTTCGTTTACCACAAACTTCCGCGCAGGCTTTAGCCATGACCACCATCATCCCCGGAACCTGCGTGGCACTTTTGACGTATTCGGCGCATGGGCAGGCCCATTGGATGCAAGGAATACCGCTTGCTATGGGCAGCATTTTCTGTATTCCGTACGGGGTCCGGCTTGCTTATTCGATGCCTGAGCCGCGCTTAAAAAGGATATTTTCCGTGATGTTGCTGGTTATCATGTTCTTGTTGCTGATGAAGGCCTGACGCTATGACGGTGCGCTGGTTTATGACAGGAGTTCCCTGATGCAGCCCGCGGCTTCCCATGCAGAGATTGCCCTGAAGGATGGAACAATTCGGTTCGACCCCCGCCGCGTGGTGCACCCTGGTGCGTTTCTGTTTGATTCGGCGGCACCCGAAAATCGGGCGCAGCCTGTGCAGGTCGGAGGCCGTCAAGCGGCCTGGTACACGCAGGGCGAGTATGGGGCTGGCGTGTTGCGGCATTATCGGCGCGGCGGCCTCATAGCGCGTTTTAGCCGAGATCGTTACCTCTGGACAGGCGTGAGCCGGGTGCGTTCATTTGCAGAGTTTGATCTATTGCAAATCATGCATGCTCAGGGCCTGCCGGTTCCTGCGCCGCTGGCGGCGGTATATTGGCGTAGCGGGATGACGTATCGCGCCGCGATTTTAATCGAACGTTTGCCTCGAGTGCAGACTCTGGCCAAAGCCCTTGATCAGCCCAGCCATCAGGCGGTAGCCGATGCCATTTTTTCCATGCATCAGGCGGGGATATGGCATGCCGACCTGAATGCCTATAACATCTTGCTCGACGATCATGGCAAGGCGTGGCTGATCGATTTTGACCGCGGACATGGCCGTGGTGTGTCGCCGTTGCAGCGCCGCAATAACCTGTTGCGCTTGCGTCGGTCGCTGGAAAAGGTGGCTGGGCCTGCAGGCTTAGCTTACTGGAAAATACTTGATGAGGCCTATGGCAGATGCATGCAAAGATGAAGACCACCACCTTATATGGACTGCATAAATGCAGCACCTGTGTCAAAGCCATGGCTTGGCTCGATGAACACAGAAAGCCTTATACTTTTATCGATTATCGTGATCACCCCATTGCCGCACCGCAATTGCTGATTTGGTCGCGTGAGTTAGGTGGTTGGGAAAAGCTCGTCAATCGCGCGTCCATGACATGGCGTAATCTGTCTGATGACCGCAAGGCTCCCAAGTCCGATGCGCAATGGTTTGCGCTCGTGGCCGAGTTCCCGGCATTGGTCAGGCGCCCTGTCATGGTAGGTGTCGAAGGCATGGTGAGTGTCGGTTTTTCAGACAAGAAGTACGGTCAGTTGTTTGGCGACTTATCAATTTAGATTTGCGTTTTTTCGGGATTATTTCAATGCTGACTCAGGAAGAACTTAAACAGAATGTGGCCCGTGCGGCACTTGATTACGTTTTACCGCTGTTGGCACCCGATGTTGTCATCGGAATTGGCACCGGGACCACAGCCAATCTGTTTATAGACAGACTGGCCGCGCATAAGCACCGTTTCAAGGGTGCAGTGGCTAGTTCGGAGCGCAGTTCGGCGCGTCTTGCGGCGCTTGGCGTGCACGTGTTCGATCTGAATCAGATTGAGCGCATACCCGTGTATATCGATGGGGCTGATGAAATCGACGCTGGCCTGAATATGATCAAGGGTGGGGGCGGGGCGCTAACGCGCGAAAAAATCGTGGCGTCGGTGGCAGACAAATTCGTCTGTATCGTTGATGAATCCAAGCTTGTAAGCTGTTTGGGCAAGTTTCCCCTGCCTATCGAAGTGATTCCCATGGCGATCGCCGAGGTGTCGCGCCGGGTGGCCCGGTTCGGTGGCGTCGCCGCCCTGCGTCAGGGGTTCATCACTGACAACGGCTGCCAGATTCTTGACGTGTCGGGCTTGCGCATCGAGTCGCCGGCCGAGCTTGAGGCGCAAATCAACAATATAGCGGGCGTGGTAACTTGCGGCTTGTTCGCAATTGCCGGTGCCGACGTGGCCTTGATGTCGACACAGCAAGGCGTCCGGAAACTGCATTCGTCACGGTCATAAACCGGTCATAATCCAGGTGTAAGATTAAGCTCAGCCCAAGTGCTAGACTTGTACTTGCCAACGCATAGCGGCATTTGAGAGGCCTCTTTACCGATTGATCCCTACATTGACCAAAGGCTGATATGTCCGAGCATACCAACAGGCAGTTTCATTCCGATCTCGAAGCCACTCGCTCGCTGTTCCTGCAGATGGGTGGGGTGGTTGAGGCTATGGTTCAAGAGGGCATGGAAGCGCTCTCCAGCGGCGACTTGAGCCTGGTAGATCGGGTAAGGGGACGCGAGAAAGACGTTAATCGGCTCGAGGTCGAGATCGACGAGCTTATCGGTTCGCTGATAGCCCGTAATCAACCGACCGCCGTCGATTTGCGTTTGTTGCTGTCGGTGTCAAAAATGTTGACCGACATGGAGCGTTGCGGCGATGAAGCAGAAAAAATCGCCAAGATGGCGCGCCGCCTGCACGAATCCGACACGCCGTTTGTGCCAGTTATCGAGCTAAGCCACATGGCTAGTCATGTGGCGACGATGATACGCGACGCACTCGATGCATTTGCGCGCGAAGATCCTGTTCATGCGGCGATGGTGGTGCGCAATGACAAAGATGTAGATAAAGAGTGGAAGGCTTCTTTGCGTCATGTCATTACTTACATGATTGAAGACCCTCGTACTATTTCACGCTCCATCGATTTAATTTTTATCGCTCGTTCGCTGGAACGCATTGGAGATCATGCCAAAAATATGGCCGAGCGAGTTATTTATATGGTGCGTGGCGATGATGTCCGCCACACAGGCATCAAGAATACCGAGCGCACCGCTCGCGGCGAGATGCCCGACGAAGAAAATGAAATTTGATTGTAGCGGTACCTTCGTTCGTAGTGGCGCCTTCGTTTGTAGTGGCGGCCCTTGTGGTTGCCATATCATCGAGAAATCAGAGGCTGTATTTATATAACACCAATGGCAGCCACAAGGGCTGCCGCTACAACTTCCAGGCTGGTATTTTCATTCTTCTGGCGGCACGAACCCCTGGGCTTCCACTGCGCCGTCTTCAAATAGAAAATTTTCCATTTGCTGCGCCAAATATTTGCGGGCGCGGGCGTCGGCCAGATTCAGCCGGTTTTCGTTGACCAGGCGTGTCTGGATATCAATCCATTGCCCCCAGGCTTCTTTCGAGATGCTTTGCCAAATTCGCGTGCCCAATGGGCCCGGGTACGGAGGGAAATCCAGCCCTTGGGCTTCGTGTTTAAGCTTTACACATTGAACCATTCGTGTCATGGCGTTGCACCTTTAAAGCGAATAAATAAGTAGCAGGTATTGTACCGATGAAGGGCCAGTCGATGGCCTTGTTGTCGTAGTCTTAATTTGCCTCGGGCACTCTTAGCATGTAAACACATTTTAAAACTGTGACAAACGCGGTCAATGTTTCACCGCATCTTTCGTCGTAGAGAAAACGCCGCATTGTGGACGTTGCGCTTGATGGTGTCTACCAGACTGGAGTATTCGCGGCGAATGATGTCCGGCGGCGAGCGCTTGTAGGTGGGCTCTGTCGAACTGATCGTCGATTCAAAACTTGTGTTGGGTCGCACACAAATGGGATCCACGCCTATCGCTTCGACGTTGTGCTCGTAAAAACGATCCATCGTATCATCGACCGGGTAGATCCATTCGGAACAATAGTCCAGAAATCTTTTTGCCTGCGCTGGTGCCAGCAGGTAGCCCGCTGTATGTGAAAACCCCTTGGAAAACTTCTTTACCGTAAAAGGCCCGATTTGTTCCAGCACCACGCCTTTATGATTCTTGATCTTATTGCTGGGTTCAATCCAGACAAAACCATATTTGTCTGCAAACTCGGCGGCGCGATCATAAAAATCCATGAAAGGGGCCAGCAAAATGGCGTCGTCTTCCAGTACGACCATTGCCTGGTTGTCGCGTAAGCATTTTTCCCATAACTGATAGTGGCTGGCAAAGCAGCCTAATTGAGACAGGCGCAGCGGTGTGCCTAGTCCTCTGCGTTGCGCTCGCTTCTTGTCATTATATTTTTTGAATAAATAATAGTCGGGGTTTTCGCGTCCATCTATGGCATCAAAAAACTCATAATGCACCTTCAGGTCGGCAAATTGCTGTCGCATGAAATCACGTCGCGCGCCCGCCGACGGCAGGCTGACAACATAGATGGGCAGCGCTGGCATGTTTAAAGCTTTTTAATAAATATCAAGCTATTGCGCGAGCGGTTGTAATGGGCCTGGCGTTCGTGGGGCAGGTCGGCGATGCCGCCTTGCACGAAGCCTCGCTTGATGAACCAGTGGGAGGTGCGCGTGGTTAGCACGAACAGGCGCCGAGCCCCCATGGCGCGGGCGCGGGACTCGGTGTGGCGCAGTAATATTTCGCCTTCGCCTGTGCCTTGCCATTCAGGATGGACGATCAGGCAGGCCATTTCCGCCATGTTTTCGTCGCGGTAGGGCATCAGGGCAACACAGCCGTAGATGACGCCGTCGTGTTCGAGCACGGTGAATTTTTCCACGTCGCGCTCAATAACGGAGCGACCTCGGGGCACCAGTGTGCCGTCTTCTTCGAGCGGTTCGATCAGCTGGACGATGGCTCCCACGTCGTCGACGGTGGCTGCGCGCAGATCGTCCAGAGTGTCTTCGACCACCATGGTGCCTACGCCGTCGTGGGTGAATATTTCCAGCAACACGCTGCCATCGAGCGTGTAAGGCACCAGATGGGCGCGCGCCACGCCTCGCTTAACGGCGCGCGATGCATGCGCCAGGAACGAAGCTGTGTCTTCGTCCAGGGTGCCGCCCGCCAACAAGGCGTCGGCGTCTTCGCGCGCCAGTTCAGTATCGACCAGGCCATCGGCGTCGAGCACGGTACGTCCCTGTGTCAGGAAAATCAGCTTTTCGGCGCGCAGAGATACGGCCGCGCTGGTGGCCAGGTCTTCCATGGCCAAGTTGAAGGCTTCACCCGTGGGCGAGAACCCTAGCGGCGACAGGAGTACGATGGCGCCCTGGTTGATAATGTTCTTGATGGCGTCGAGGTCCAGCTTGCGCACGGCGCCGGCATGTTTGTAGTCAACACCGTCGATCACACCCACAGGCCGTGCCGTGACGAAATTTCCCGAGATGACCCGGATATGCGCGTGCGACATGGGGGTATTGGGCAGCCCTTGGCTGAATGACGCTTCGATGTCCAGGCGAATTTCGCCCGCCGCTTCTTTGGCGCATTCCAGGGCCTCGACGCTGGTCGGTTCGGTGCCGCGCCCGAATTGCGTCTGATAGCCTTTGAGTTTGAGCTGTTCGTTGACTTGCGGTCGCGAGCCATGTACTAGCACTAGCCTTACTCCCACGGCCGACAAAAGCGATAGATCTTGCACCAGAGTGTTGAGCGCGCCGTCGCCCACCAGTTCGCCGCCGAAGGCGATAACAAAGGTTTTGCCCCGAAAATCATGCACATACGGCGCCACTTCACGGAACCAGCGGACGAATTGGGCAGGCGCGAATTCGGGGGCTTCTTGGGCGGATACGGTATCGGGTTCGTTCGGGGCCATGTTTTTTAGCTTAATAGATCACAAAGAGTAGGTTGCACAAAATTATAATGAGTGCAGCCCATCAAAAAGAGTTTTTATGCAAGAGTCTTTGAATTCAACTGTCAAAGTGTCGTCAAATCCGCGCAAACGGCCAGACGCGCTTCGCCCTTTGCCGCTCATCAGTTACCCGGAAGACTTGCCGGTCAGCGGCCGGCGCAAAGATATTGCGGCGGCTATCGAGGCGCATCAGGTAGTGATTGTGTGCGGTGAAACAGGCTCGGGAAAAACCACGCAACTGCCCAAAATTTGCCTGGAACTGGGGCGCGGCAGCACCAAGATGATAGGCCACACCCAGCCGCGGCGTTTAGCGGCTACTTCGGTGGCCCGGCGAATTGCCGAAGAACTGAAAACTGAGTTGGGCGATTGGGTGGGTTATCAGATACGGTTTAGCGATCGTACTGGCCCCCAGGCTGCAATCAAGTTGATGACCGACGGAATTTTGTTGGCCGAATCGCAGCGCGACCCGTTACTGCGCCGCTATGACACGATTATTATCGACGAAGCCCACGAACGTAGCCTGAATATCGACTTCCTGCTGGGCTATTTACGACAGATGCTGCCTAAACGGCCAGATTTGAAGCTGATCATTACCTCAGCCACCATAGATGCCAGCCGCTTTGCGCAGCATTTTTCGAATCGGGGCATTCCGGCTCCCGTCATTGAGGTTTCGGGCCGGCTATACCCGGTAGATATTCTGTATCGTCCAGTCAGGCAAGAGGTCGCCGCGGAACAGCCCGATGCAAGCCGTCGTCGCGCCGACGCCGATGAGGAGCGCGACCTGATTGATGCGATTGTTGACGGCGTGGCTGAGTGCGCCCGACATGGCGCAGGTGATGTCCTGGTGTTTTTGCCGGGTGAACGCGAAATCCGCGAAGCGGCCGAGGCCTTGCGCAAGAGCCATCCTGTGGGCACGGAAGTGTTGCCCCTTTTCGCCCGGCTGTCGCAGGCCGAACAGGAACGCATTTTTCATCCAAAAGGCAATAGCCGCAGAATCGTGCTGGCTACCAATGTGGCGGAAACCTCCCTGACTGTTCCAGGAATACGTTATGTGGTCGATAGTGGTTTGGCGCGTGTCAAACGCTACTCGTGGCGCAATAAGGTAGAGCAGTTGCATATAGAGGCCATCAGCCAGGCCTCGGCCAACCAGCGTTCGGGGCGCTGCGGCCGGATAGGCCCGGGCGTGTGTGTCCGACTGTACGATGAGGCCGACTTCAAAAATCGGGCGGCCTTTACCGACCCTGAAGTGCTGCGCTCGTCGCTAGCCTCGGTCATTTTGCGCATGAAGGCTCTTGGACTCGACGATATCGAGACTTTTCCGTTTGTGGATGCCCCGTCGGGCCGGGCGATTGCCGATGGCTATCATTTGCTGCAAGAGCTCGGAGCGCTGGACGACGCGAATCAGTTGACTCAAACTGGCCAAATACTGGCGCGCTTGCCCGTCGATCCGCGCCTGGCGCGGATGATACTCGAGGCTCGGGATCAGCAGTGTTTGGCAGAAATGCTAATTATTGCCTCGGCCTTATCGGTGCAGGATCCGCGCGATCGCCCCTCGGCCGAACGCGAAGCGGCCGAAAGTGCGCATGCCAAGTTTGGCGACGATAAATCCGAGTTTCTTTCGTATCTGAAGCTGTGGCGTTGGTATGGTGAGCAAGTTGCACACAAAGCTTCGCAACGCAAGCTGGTCAGTCTGTTGCGACAGAATTTTCTTTCACCTTTGAGATTGCGCGAGTGGCGAGATGTTCACACTCAGTTGGCGGCGTTGGTGGGGGAGCAGGGTTGGCGGGTGAATACGCTGGCGGCAACCTATGAACAGACTCATATGGCTTTGCTGGCCGGTCTGCTGGGCAACATCGGTCTTAAAAGCGATGAGGGCAGTGGTTACCAAGGTGCACGAGATATTCGTTTCCAGATTCATCCGGGATCGCGGCTGATCAAAAAGGCCGGACGCTGGCTGGTGGCGGCCGAACTGATTGAGACCACGCGCCTGTACGCCCGCTGCGTTGCGAGAATCGATCCCGTCTGGCTGGAGCGGGCTGGGGCGCACTTGATTCACCGTGTCTGGTCCGACCCGCGTTGGGAAAAAAAGGCCGGTCAGGTGGTGGCCAACGAACGTGCGACCCTCTATGGTTTACCTGTCTACACGGGTCGCCGCATTCACTTTGGCAAGGTAGACCCGGTGCAGGCGCGTGAACTGTTCATTCGGCAGGCCTTGGTGCCGGGCGACATTGATACGGCTCTGCCGTTTGTCAGTCACAACCGACAACTGATCGCTTCGATCGAAAAGCTTGAAGATCAGTCGCGCCGCCCGGATATTTTGGTTGACGAGGCACTTATCTACGCCTTTTACGACCAGCAGATTCCCGCTGAGATCTGTCAGACAATGACCCTGGAAAAATGGGCCAAGCGTCTGGATAAGACGGCGGCCCAAGCGTTACTGCTCACGCGCGACGCGCTGATGCGGCACGAAGCGGCAGGAGTGACCACCGACGTGTTCCCTAAAAAGGTCGAATGGCAGGGCGTGCAGATGGATCTTGAATACCATTTTGAGCCGGGCTCGGTGCGCGATGGTGTCACGCTTCTCGTCCCGTTGTTCGCTTTGAATCAGATCGATCCTCTGCGTTGCGAATGGCTGGTGCCTGGTATGCTCAAGGAAAAGGTGCATATGCTACTGAAGTCTTTGCCGCAGAAAATGCGACGCCATTGTGTGCCGCTGCCAGACTACGCAAACAAATTCTTCGAACGCTGGTTCGAGCGAGCAGCCAATCCCGGTACCGGTTTGCTGGAGGCCATTGCCGCCGATATGTGGGAACAGATCAAGATCAGACCGCTACGCAGCGACTTCAAGATCGAGACCTTGGCAGCGCATCTGTTCATGAACTTCAAGGTGATCGATGAACATGGCCGCATGCTGTCTGGCAGCCGCAACCTTGATCAACTCAAGGCTGAGCATGGTCGCCAGGCGCAAGAGTCTTTTCAGAAATTTGCGTCGCGTGACCATCAGGTGGCGCATGCACTGGCCCATGAACAATTGATCGACTGGACGTTCGGGCCTTTGCCGGAAATTATGGAAATCAAACGCAAGGGACGCTCATTTGTGGGCTATCCGGCCCTGGTTGATCGGGGGGCTAGTTGTGATCTGGATGTCTTCGACGATCCTTCCGAAGCCAGGCATCAACACCGGCTGGGCTTGTTGCGCCTATTTCGCTTGGGCTTGCGCGAGCAGGTTAAATTTCTGGAAAAGAATCTGCATGGCCTCACCCACATGGGCATGTTGTATATGAGCCTGGGCACCCAGGAAGAATTAAAAGATCAGATCATCGATTGCGCGCTAGAGCAAGCCTGTCTGGCCGAGCCTTGGCCTGGCGATCAGGCCGGTTTCGAGCAGCGCCGCAACGAGGGTAAAGGCCGTCTGGGACTGCTGGCGCAAGAAATTGCCCGTCTAACCGGACAAATTCTCGCTGAGTGGGTCGTTTTGCAGAAGAAATTGCCGCAGGCGAAATCCCATCCAGCGGCCTATGCCGATATGCAAAAGCAGTCCGAAGCTCTGATGGGTAAATGGTTTGTGCGCGCGACTCCCTATCGTCAATTGTCCCACTATCCGCGTTATTTCAAGGCCGCCGTTGCGCGCATCGACAAGCTGCGCGCCGATCCGGCCCGCGACGCTCGTCTGAGTGCCGAAATGGCGCCACTGCTGGCGCAGTATCAACGTGCACAATCGGCCCTCAAAGGCGCCCCCGACGCGGGGCTGGAAGAGTTCCGCTGGCTGCTCGAAGAGTTAAGGGTGGCCTTGTTTGCGCAGGAATTGCGTACACCTATGCCGGTCTCTGTGAAACGGTTGCAAAAGGCATGGTCCATGTTACAACGCTAGGGACGGTCCAGTTCAACGCAGGCGGCAGGCTCTCTGGGTACAATCTGGGCAATGAATCAAGCAACTAACCCCCCTCCGTTTGTGCATCTGCGCGTTCATTCCGAATTTTCGGTGATGGATGGAATTGTGCGACTTCCCAACCTGGTCGACCGTGTGGCCGAATTTGGGCAGCCAGCGGTGGCGCTGACCGATCTGGCCAATATTTTTGGCCTTATCAAGTTTTACAAGGCGGCACGCAGTCATGGTGTCAAGCCGCTGGCCGGCTGTGATGTCTGGTTGCAAAATGATGAAGATCGAGACAAGCCCAGCCGTTTGCTATTGATGGTGATCAATCACCAGGGTTATCTGGATCTCTGTGACGTCCTGACGCGGGCGTGGCTAGATAATCAGTATCGCGGGCGCGCCGAAGTCCGCCGCGAGTGGCTGGCCGATAAAGCGGGTCTAATTGTTTTGTCGGGTGCGCGCGGCGGTGAGGTCGGCCAAGCACTGGAGGCGGGCAAAGAGCGCGAGGCTCACGCCTTGGCACAGTGGTGGGCCACGCGGTTCCCCGATCGCTACTATATTGAACTGCAGCGCACGGGAGTCGAGGGCGATGAAGTCTACGTCCAGGCGGCCTTACGGCTGGCGGCAAAATTAAAGTTGCCGGTGGCTGCCACACATCCCGTGCAGTTTATCGATGCGAGCGATTTCCGTGCTCACGAAGTCCGGGTGTGCATTGCTGATGGCGAACAATTGTCCAATCCGAAGCGCGTGCGCCGCTTTACCGAAGATCAGTATCTGCTCAGTTCCGAAGAAATGTCGCGTCGTTTTGCGGACATTCCCTCTGCACTGTCCAATACCGTCGAAATTGCCAAGCGCTGTAATCTGACGCTTGAACTGGGTACGCCGTGCCTGCCCAATTTTCCGACCCCCGAAGGGGTCGCGCTGGACGATTATCTGGTTCAGCTGGCAGAAGAAGGCCTGGTGCGGCGCATGGCGCAGCTGTTTCCCGATGCAGACGAGCGGCGAGCACACGACGCGACGTATTCCGAGCGCCTGCAATGGGAATGCAAAACCATCACCAGCATGGGTTTTTCGGGATACTTCCTGATCGTGGCCGATTTTATCAACTGGGGCAAGCACAATGGCGTGCCAGTGGGCCCTGGCCGGGGGTCAGGCGCCGGGTCGCTGGTCGCCTATTCGTTGGGCATCACCGATCTGGATCCCTTGCGCTACGATTTGCTGTTCGAGCGTTTTCTCAATCCTGAACGGGTATCCATGCCCGATTTTGACGTCGATTTTTGTCAGGATAACCGCGAACGCGTTATCGATTACGTCAAACAGAAATACGGCAAGGACGCCGTCAGCCAGATTGCCACATTTGGTACGCTGGGCGCCAAAGCCGTGGTTCGCGACGTAGGCCGCGTCCTCGACATGCCGTATATGTTGTGCGATGGTCTGTCCAAACTGATACCGTTTAGCCCTGCCGACCCCTGGACCTTAACCCGTGCCCTCGAGCAGGAGCCTGCATTCAAAGAGCGCTACGAACAAGATGAAGAGGTGAGGGCGCTTATAGATCTTGCGCGGCCGCTCGAAGGTCTGACGCGCAATATCGGCATGCATGCGGGCGGCGTGCTAATTGCTCCAGGCAAGCTTACTGATTTTTGTCCCCTGTATTGCCAGCCGGGTACCGATAGCAGCGCTATGTCGCAATTTGACAAAGACGACGTTGAAGCCGTCGGCCTCGTGAAATTCGACTTTCTGGGTTTGCGCAATTTGACGATCCTGGATTGGGCGGTACGTTTCGTGCGCCGCTTCAATGAAAGCCAACGCGACTTCGATCTGATGGCCTTGCCGTTGGACGATCCTGAATCCTACAAACTATTGACGCAAGGCAATACGACCTCTGTATTCCAGTTGGAATCGCGTGGCATGAAGGAGCTGCTCAAGAATTTGCAGCCCAATACCTTCGAGGACATCATTGCCATGCTGGCGCTTTATCGACCAGGGCCGCTTGAATCGGGCATGGTGAACGATTTCGTCAACCGTAAACATGGCCGGGCCGACGTTGACTACTTCCACAAAGACCTCGAACCGGTGCTCAAAAGCACCTATGGTGTCATTGTGTACCAAGAACAGGTCATGCTGATTTCGCAGATTATCGGCGGCTACACTCTGGGCGGGGCTGATCTTTTACGTCGGGCCATGGGCAAGAAAAAGGCCGAAGCGATGGCCAAGCACCGCGAAACGTTTGAAAAGGGCGCGGTCAAAAAAGGCTATGACGCTGCGTTGGCGGTCAAGCTGTTTGACTTGATGGAAAAATTCGCGGGCTACGGTTTCAATAAGAGTCACTCGGCCGCCTATGCGCTGATCGCCTACCAGACCGCGTGGCTTAAAGCGCATCATCCCGCAGAATTCCTCGCGGCGACGTTATCCGCCGATATGGACGATACCGACAAGATTCAGATCTTCTGGAAAGACGCGTTGGCCAACGGGGTAGAGGTGTTGCCGCCCGATGTGAACGCCTCGCCTTATCGTTTCGAGCCAGTGGTCGACCGCTACTGTCTGGAAGGCAAGCCACCCCGCACGATGCGCTATGGACTGGGAGCCGTCAAGGGTACCGGGCAAGGGGCTGTCGAAGAAATCATACGGGCGCGTGAACAAGATGGGCCTTTTACCAGCCTCTTTGATTTTTGCCACAAGGTCAATCGGCATACCGTTAATCGGCGCACCCTCGAGGCCTTGATTCGCGCCGGGGCGTTTGACACTATCGAGGCCAACCGCGCCGCGTTGCTCGCCACGGTTGGCAACGCAATCGAAGCCGCTGAACAGGCCGAACGCAGCGCCAACCAGGTGTCGCTCTTCGCTGATGATAGCAACGATATCGTAGAGGGCGAATTGGCCAAGGTGCCCCCCTGGGATCTGCAAACCCGGCTTACCGAAGAAAAAACTGCCATCGGGTTTTATTTCAGCGGTCATCTCTTTGATGCGTGGCGCGATGAGGTTCGCCGTTTCGCTCCCAAACCTCTGGCGCGCCTGGAGGCCGCGCGCGGCTTGCAGTGGTTTGCAGGAGTGTTGGCTGCAGTGAGGCCCAAAATGACACGACGTGGCAAGATGATCTATGCCGTGCTCGATGATGGATCTTCGCAGATTGAAGTCGCCATTTTCAACGAACTGTACGAACAGCATCGCCAGCGTCTGAAAGAAGACCAGCTGATCATTATTCATGGCAAGGTCAGCCACGATGAGTATTCAGGCGGCCTGCGAATTTCCGCCGAATCCCTGTTCGATCTGCAACTGGCGCGCGAAGACCGGGCTCAGGCTTTGCGCATCACCTTAAATGGCAACGCCGACTCGGCACGCCTGCGTCAGGTGCTTAATCCTTTTCGTGCGGAGCCCGAGAATGGGGTGCCCGGAGTGCCCGTGGAAATCGTGCTGGAGCGCGGAGGCTTTCTTTGTACATTGCGTTTGGGCCAGGAGTGGCGCGTGCGCATGGCCGACAGCTTGTTCGAGCAACTGGCCTGCTCGACGGCGCCCGATGGCGTAGAGGTTCGTTATTCATGACGCCCTTATGTATTCTGCATTCTGAAGCGGCCACCAGTTTCGGCGGACAAGAGCAATACATTTATCGGATGATGCTGGCGATGCGCGAGCACGGCCATTATCTTGAAGCCGTCTGTCAGCCCCATGCCTTATTGACCGAGCGCCTGCGCAACGAAGGCTTTACGGTACACACCACGTTTATGGATGGGCCGGCCAATTATTTCAGAAGTATCGCCGGCATTCGCGAGATATTGGCAGCGGGTGAGTTCGACGTGCTCAATTGCCACAGCCGCCGCGATACGGTAATTGCAGCGGCCGCCGGCCGTCTGGCCGGAACGCCTTTAATCGTGCGCACTCGTCATTTGGCTAATCGCGTAGGCTCTTTATTGTCGTATACCATCTTGCCGCATCGGGTGATTGCCCCCAGCAATTTTGTGCGCAATCATCTCATCGAGCGCGGGGTTCCCCCGGGCTATGTAGATACCGTCTATCCAGCTGTTGATCTGCAGGAGGCACCGCAGCAGTCAACTTTGCGTGCAGAGCTGGGTTTGACAGGCGAGGACATCGTGGTTGGGTGCGTGGCCGTCATGCGAGAGCAAAAAGGGCATCGCGACCTGATCGACGCCATTGAACCTTTGATCAAGCAGCGCGCCAATGTGCACTTGGTGCTAGTGGGTGGCGGCTCGCCTGTGTTCGAAGAAATACAGGCCTATAGCGATTCGAAACAGTTGCAGGGCCGCGTGCACATGCTGGGTACGCGCCGCGATGTGCCGAACTTGTTGGCGGGTTTTGATATTTTTGCGCTCGCCACGCAAAAGGAAGCGTCTGGCACTGTATTTGTTGAGGCTGGAGCGGCAGGGTTGCCGGTAATCGGCACGGATGTGGATGGCGTGCCGGAGATGATGCAGGCGGGCGTGAGCGGTCTATTGGTTCCGCTAAAAGACCAAGCCGCACTGACGGCGGCTTTGCGAAGGTTGATAGACGACCCTTGTTTGCGGCACAAAATGGGCCGGGCGGGTACCCAGTTTTGCCGCAACAGCGGACGTTTTAGTTCCGAGTCCATGGTGCAGCGTATCGAATCCTGCTACGCACGCTGGCTTGCCGAGCGGCGCGCATGAACCGGGCGCAGGTGGTTCCGGTGCTGATGTATCACCATATTTCCCCAGCGGCGGGCATGATCACAACCTCGCCCGATAATTTCGAACGGCAATTAATATGGCTGGCGCGCCACCGCTATCGTTCGCTATCGAGCGCCGAGTTTGCCCGACATCTGCAAGGACAGAAGGCCCCTGCTCGGTCTATTGTGATCACTTTCGATGATGGCTATCTGGATAATTGGGTCTATGCGTATCCACTATTAAAAAAGTACGGCTACACCGCACTCGTTTTTTTGGTAACCTCATGGATCAATAACGGCCCCATTCGCCATTATCTGGGGCAAGACGGCTTGCCCCAGACGCCTGCCCATGATGAGTGCGAGCTGCGCATCGAACAGGGCCGCAGCGACGATGTTATTCTTCGCTGGAGCGAAATCCACGCCATGTATGCTTCCGGGGTTTTTGAATTTCATAGTCACACGCATACCCATGTCCGCTGGGATCAAAGCAGCCACGCTGCCGAAAAAAATCAACGCATGCGTGAAGAGCTAGCGTTGTCCCGGGCGGCATTGATGGCCAATCTGGGCGAAGTGTCCGAGCACTTTTGCTGGCCGCAAGGCTATTTTGATGCTGATTATGTACGTATCGCCCAAGAGGCGGGTTTTCGCTATCTGTATACCACTCAGGCCTTTGGGCAGAATCAGCCTGGCACCGATCCTGCCTCGATTTACCGTTTTGCGGTCCGCAATACGTCGGGTAGTTCCGTCGGGCGGCGTATCCAGATCGTCGCACATCCGGTCATCGGCCCGTTGTTCAATCGCTGGAAGCTGTGGCGGCGTGGGCTCAGGCGGCGCGCATGAGTCTATCGGTCATCATCATAAGCAAAAACGAGTCTCGCCATATTGGGCCATGTCTGGATTCGGTGGCCTTTGCCGATGAAATTATTGTTCTCGATTGTGGCAGCACTGACGATACTTGCACAATTGCACGGGCAAAAGGCGCAAAAGTTACGCAAACCACCGACTGGCCGGGCTTTGGGCCGCAAAAGAATCGTGCCCTTGATCTAGCCACCCAGGAATGGGTACTTTCGATCGACGCCGATGAGCGCGTCACACCCGAGTTGCAGCAAGCCATCTGCGTTGAACTTCAGAACCCGCGGGCTCAAGCCTACAAAATCGCTCGCCTGTCAAACTTTTGTGGGCGCTGGATACGCCATAGCGGCTGGTGGCCCGATCATATGCTGCGCCTGTTCAAACGAGGTTCCGCCCGGTTTTCTGATGCGGTTGTGCATGAAAGTGTGCAGTCGGAGCATTCTGCTGTCACCTTGGGCGGGCATTTTTTGCATTATCCGTATGCAGATATGGAAAGCCTGATCGCGAAGGTGAACCGCTATTCCACGGATGCCGCCGTCATGATGCATGCCAAAAGAGTGAAAGTCAGTGTGTTAGGAGCCGCAGGCCATGCTGTCTGGACATTTATCAGAATCTATCTCCTTCGGCGAGGTTTTTTAGACGGCAAGGAAGGCTTCATCCTGGCTGCCACCGGCGCCGCGGGAAATTTCTTTCGCTACAGCAAATTGTGGCTTCTCAACAAGCGAGATAAACCGTAGTCGTCGATGACGTAGCGGCAGCCCTTGTGGCTGCCAAATCGTCAATACCTGGGGCGCTCGATATAATCGCTGCATGATTCCGATTCTTATGTACCACCAGATAGGCCGGCCTGCGCCCAGAGGCTCTCCTTATCGCGCCTTGACGGTCCACCCGGCTGATTTCAGGCGGCAGATGGTCTGGATGCGGCGGCTGGGTTACAGCGGCCTGGCGGTTCGCGACCTAGTGCCGTATTTGAGAGGCGAGCGGCAAGGCAAGGTATTTGGCATTACTTTTGATGATGGCTATCGTAATGTCTACCAAAACGCCATGCCTGTACTCGATGAGTTGCGGTTTACCGCGACTAACTATTTTGTAGCCCGCCAGCTCGGCGGCAGTAATGTCTGGGACGTGCAAAAAGGCATTGCTCCATCAGCCCTGATGTCGGCTGACGAAATGCGCGCCTGGAATCTGGCAGGGCACGAAGTGGGGTGCCATACTCTGGATCACGTTCATCTTTCTGAGTTGTCGCCCGAGTTGGCCGAGTACCAGATTGTGCAGGCCAAGCGCGAGCTCGAAGAGGCCCTGGGCGCTCCGGTTACCGCCTTCTGTTACCCCTATGGCAACGAGACGCCGGCGATTCGGGCTATGGTGCAACGTGCGGGCTATTGCAATGCCACCACCACCGTGCGTGGCCTGGCCCGGCGCTCCGATGATCTGTATGGCATTCCACGCGTTCCGATTTCCCGATCGACGCATATTTTGCGTTTTATGCAAAAATGCCTGACTCGCCTGGAAGACAGGCGCCGTAAAGATTAAGGCTTCATGCACAGACTAAAGATAGCGTTGGTTCTTGATCGATTCGGCAGCCGCTTTGGCGGCGCCGAGGCCTATGGGGTCGCATTGGCGCGAGAGCTCGCGCAAGATCACGACATTACCGTCTTTGCCCGTGAATACGATCCCGCCTGCGATGTGCAACTCCCTTTTGTGCCTGTGCGGCTCTGGAGCAGGTGGCCTGGCTGGATACGGGTTAGCCTGTTTGCCTGGCGGGCAAGGCAGCTTACACGCCATGGTTTCGATATTGTTCACTCGCACATGAACGGCTGGTGCGGTGATGTCGAGGTCGTTCATGTGACGCCGGTTCGGTACAACTGGCGTGTACGCCCATTGCCTTTTTTAAAGCGTGCCCTGTCGTGGGTCAGCCCGCGTGTGCATACTTATTTGAGTCTGGAGCGGCACCGGGTGGCAGAACGACCTGCTCACCGTACCGTGGCCGTATCCGACTTGATTGCTGAGCAATTGCGCGAGGCGTATGGCCATTGTCTGACGTGCCCTGTGATTGCTCCGGGGGTGCAACGGCCCAAACCGGTTGCGGCGGGTCTTCGAGCGCAGGTTCGCACTGAGTCAGGATGGTGTGATCAGGATTGGGTTTGTTTGCTGGTGGCTCGTAATCCGCTACGCAAGGGTTTGCCCACAATATTGACGGCTTTGAATTCTTTGCCGCCACGGTACAAATTATTGGTGGTGGGAGGCAGGCTTCTTGCACAAGACTTTTTGCACAAGGCCAATGATTCGGCACTCTCGGACCGAGTGCGGTTGATCGAGACGACTTCCGAGGTTGGCCGTTATTACACGGCAGCCGATTGTTACGTGCATCCTACGCTGAACGATAGTTTTGGCATGGCGCCACTGGAAGCTATGTCGTTCGGTCTGCCCGTAATTTTAAGTCCAGCCCCGTACTGCGGATTTGCGCAGTACGTAAAGCCTGGTCAAGAAGCATTGGTGTTGTCGCATCCGGAGGATGCCGCGCAACTGGCGTGCTTTATTGAACAGATAGCTGACGATCGGGCAGTGCGAGAGACTCTGGTGCAGGGCGGCTGTCGAGTGGTCGACCGCCACAGCTGGGTCGAGGTCGCACAGCGCTATTTAGAGCTGTATCGCCAGGTGTTGGCCGAGCGGACCGAGGCAAAATTTAAATCCAGCCCCTGACCCAGTAGGCGAGTAATCCAACATACTCTTTGATAATTGAGCGACTCGCGTCCAGAGCTCGCATATTAGGCAGCCAGAAGGAAAACTCGGGGTCGCTCGGAACAAGGATTTGTGGCGCTGCGGGGGCTGCGATGGCCATGATGCCTAGCTTTTTAAAAACAGCCATGGCGCGCGGCATATGCAGCGCCGAGGTGACCAGCAATATGCGGGTGATATGCCGCGCTTTTAGCTGGTTGGCCGTATACAGCCCGTTTTCGTGAGTGTTTCGGCTTTGCATCTCCAGTACCAGTGCCTGGCCAGGAATATCTTGCTGCTCAAGTGCCCGAGCCATGGTTTGCGCTTCGCTGGTTTTGCCTTCTAACGCTGCTCCCGACAAAATGATGAGAGGCGCCCTGTCTGCCTTGTAGAGCAAGGCCGCCGTATCAACGCGTGGAGCTGCGGTATTTTTATTGTAAGGTTCAAACCAATTTGTGCGATTGTTGGCGGTATTGCCGCCTAGCACTACGATCGCGTCGGCGTTAGGAAGCTCGGCCGGCAATTTCTGCGGATACAGTTGCTCTAGACGCCCGCCCGCCCACAGCGAAGAGGCGGGTAGAGACCAGAATACCGCCCAGCACAGGCCACTGGCTGCGATAAAAAAAGCAATTTTGCGGCGTCGGGCCATGAACAGCACCAGAGCAACTATCAGCAGCGCGACGCACAGATTAACGGGAATCACTAAGTTCGTAAAGAAACTCGACATTGTTATGTGCCAGGTTCGGTATGCAAAAGGGAACAGGCTTGGCTTTGGACTTCGGCCAATGTCGGCCATTGTTGCGCAGAACCCAAGCAAGTGGCGTTGCGCGACCAAGGACCGGTGCGCTCCCTGTCGGTGACGCCAAACAGCGTGAGTTGTCTGGCGTTAGCCGCCGCGGCAAGGTGGGAAACGCCCGAGTCATTGCATATGACCAATGAAGCCAGTTGCGCCAGTGTAGCAAACGCAGCCAAATCAAGCGGTGGCAGACACAGGGCACTGGGAGCATTGTGTCGAGCCGCGTCGGCTTCGGTTGCAGGCGGGCACATGGCGACGGCATATCCTTTGCTCTGGAGCGCCTGGGCCAGGCCTTCGAAATAGGGCCAGACTTTAGCGTTGCCGTGGTGCAGACCTGTAGCAGTAGGTGCCATTAAAACGAATTTTCCCCGAGCCAGGCCCGCCGCCTGCAGGGCTTGCCGTCCTCTGGCCAGTTGTTGACTAGTTAAGGCCAAGCCCAGTTGCGCTGGAGGGTGAGTGGGCTCTACCGCCAGATTCCAGCGCTTTAGCGCCTGCGACGTGAGGTGATACCACGATTGCACGGCGTGCAAGGATGTCGTCGGCTTGCTTATGGGCCAGCGCAGGATCAGGCTGCGCCCATCATCTCTGTAGCCAGCACACGGTACGCCGGCGAATTTGAACACCATGGCGCTCGATAGCGAGTCGGGTAATAATAGGCCCCTAGCGTGTGCGTGCTGCGCTTTTTTCCGGTGGGCGTGAACGGCGGCGCGGTCTTCTCTCCAGCGGCCTTTCATCTCGACAAAGCCCGATAGTGCATACCCGGCAAGCAGTTCGCGCGCCCAAGGGCGTGCGCACACAACTACCGGTAATTGGGTGTTCAACACGGCTTGCAGACTAGGCAGGCTCATGCATACATCACCTATCCAATTGGGGAGCCGGAGGTAAATCGCGGATAACGTGGGCATTAACTTTTTACGATGGTTTATTTGCAAGGGCGGTATGATGGCCAGCGCCTGAAGTGGTCTGAACCTGCCTCACCCTCGCAGATAAGGCCTGTTCAGGCTATCCTCTATTATCGACGGATTTTCCCGAACGTTAAAATAGGCCTTTCTTTCAAGTACATGTGAGTTGTTTTTGAATTCAAGCCCGTCATCATCTTCTCCGGACTCTGCGCCTGTCAAATTTGACGTATGGCGGCGAATTTATTCTCGCCTGGGTCCCTATTGGAAAGTGGTGTTGCTGTCTGCAGTGTTGCTGGCCTTGTCGGCTGCCACACAGCCCACCCTGGCCGTTATCATGAAGCCATTGCTGGACCAAGGGTTTTCGGGGGCCAAACCTTCGTACATATGGTCGATTCCGCTAGCCGTGATAGGGCTAGTATTCTTGCGCGGCGTGTGCAGCTTTGGCAGCGACTACCTGCTGGCATGGATTGCCAACAACATGCTGCTGGGCCTGCGCCGTGAAATGTTCGAGCGCCTGCTGGGCTTGCCCGATGAGGAATTCAAGCGTGGTGATACGGGACGGTTATTGAATCGTTTCACTATTGATGTGGGCAATGTCACCGCGTCGGCGACCGAAGTTGTTACCGTGGTGGTGCGCGAGACCCTGGTCATCATCGCATTGCTGTGCGTGCTGGTATACATGTCGTGGCAGTTGACACTGATTGTGGTGGTGATGCTGCCAATTTCCACGCTCATTGCGCGTTTGTTCATCAAGCGTTTGCGCACCATCAATCGCGATACGGTCAATATGAATGCCGAGCTCACGCACGTGGTGGGCGAAAGTATCGACGGGCAACGTGTGATCAAATTGTTTGACGGTTATACGCATGAGGCCAACCGCTTTCAGTATGTCAACGGACGATTGCGCCGATTTGCCATGCGAACTGCGACGGCGCAGGCGGCTATGTCGCCTTTGGCTCAGTTTTCAATTGCGCTGTCGGTGGCGGCGGTCATCGCTGTCGCCCTGTATCAGGCTAATCATCAGGGTTTGACGGTAGGCAGCTTTGCGGCGTTTATGGCCGCGCTGGGCCAGATTTTTGACCCTGTACGTCGTATGACCAACACGGCGGGCCGCATGCAGCGAATGTTGGTGTCGGCGGAAAGCGTGTTTACTCTGGTCGATCACAAGCCCGAAGATGACACCGGTACGCGGGTATTGCAACCACCTATTCAGGGTCGTGTGGAGTTCCGTAATGTCAGCCATCGTTTTGCGAACGCGGCGGTCGATACCGTGTCGAATGTGTCGTTTACGGTCGAGCCGGGCCAAACGGTAGCCCTGGTGGGGCGGTCGGGTAGCGGGAAAACCACGTTGGTCAACATGCTTCCGCGTTTCGTTTACCCGACCCAAGGTACAGTGCTTATCGATGGCGAGCCTATTAATGGCGTCACGCTGCGCAGCCTGCGCCAGCAGCTTTCTCTGGTGAGCCAGGATGTGGTTCTGTTTGAAGGAACCATCGGTGAGAACGTCAACTACGGAGCCCTGCATGAGGCCAGCCGTGCTCAGATAGATGCGTCACTTGACGCGGCCAATTTGCACAGTTTCGTTCAGAGCTTGCCTGCTGGTCTGGATACCATGGTGGGCGAGAATGCAGGCAATCTCTCGGGCGGCCAGCGTCAGCGCCTGGCGATTGCGCGCGCCCTGATCAAGAACGCACCCATACTGATATTGGACGAAGCTACGTCTGCGCTCGATAATGAATCCGAACGGCAGGTTCAGGCCTCGCTTGAGCGCTTGATGGTGGGGCGTTCAACGCTGGTTATTGCGCATCGCTTATCGACGGTTCAGAAAGCGGACAAAATCATGGTGCTCGACGGCGGGAAAATCGTAGAACAAGGTCGTCACGAAGATTTGCTGGCCCTCGATGGCTTGTACGCATCGCTTTATCGAATGCAATTTCGGGAAGACACGTAAGTGGCATTTTGCGCGATGGCGTTTTAATTATCTGGGTACACATAAGGCAGGAAAAGATGAAGAAAATGATAATGCTTGTTGTGGCGTTGATGCTGGCCGGGTGCGCCGCTTCGCAATCGGGCTTGCGCCTTAATGATTTACGTACGCAGGCCTATTCCCGCACTGAGCGCACTGTGCCGTTTACCAGCTTCGCCCCAATACAGATGGCCTTGTTCAAACATCAGGCTGCTTGTGGGGGTGACATCACATTTACCGCCAACCCGCGAAACGCCAGCTATGCCATCGTTAGCAGCCATAAACCGCCAACTGCCGACTGGAGGCACACCATAGCGATCGAACTTTCACTAATGGAATTCGGCCCTGTGCGGGCGCACGCCTACAGCTATGGCGCGGGAACTGAGGCGCAGATCCAGCAAATGTTCAGCGCCATGGTTCATCCCGAAGTGTGTGTTAAAAAATAACGGTGGCTACATCAACACGATGTCGTATTGCTCCTGAGAATAGGCACTTTCTACTTCGAGTGAAATGGGTTTGCCTATAAAGTCGCCCAGCATCGCCAAGTGTGGGCTTTCCTCTTCCAGAAACAGGTCGACAATGGCTTGCGACGCCAAAATCCGGAACTCCTTTGGGTTGAATTGCCGCGATTCGCGCAGTATCTCGCGCAATATTTCGTAGCATTGTGTGCGCGCGGTTCGGACATGGCCGCGAGACTGACACGTGGGGCAGGGTTCGCATAATTGGTGTGCGAGAGAATCGCGCGTACGCTTGCGGGTCATTTCCACCAGACCAAGCTGGCTAAAGCCGCTTACCGTCATGCGCGTGCGGTCTTTCGAAAGCGCTTTATGCAGTTCGGCCAGCACCGCATTGCGATGCTCCAGATCTTCCATGTCGATGAAATCGATGATGATGATTCCACCCAGATTGCGCAAGCGCAGCTGCCTGGCGATCGCCAGCGCTGCTTCCAGATTGGTTTTAAAGATGGTGTCGCCGAAGCTGCGCCCCCCCACAAAGCCGCCGGTATTCACGTCTACTGTTGTCAACGCCTCGGTCTGGTCGATGATAATGTAGCCGCCCGACTTCAGGTCAACGCGGCGAGACAGTGCGCGGGCGATTTCATCGTCGACATTGGCCGTGTCGAACAGTGGCCGTTCGCCGCTGTAATGCCGGATGCGGTCCAGAACGGAGGGCGTATAGATCTTGGCCCAATCTAGCAGTTGTTGGGTGGTGATGCGTGAGTCCACTTGTATGACGCTGGTATCGGGAGTCACCATGTCGCGCAGCACGCGCTGGGTCAGGGTCAGGTCAGTATGCAAGATCGAAGGTGTAGGCTGTGTTTTTGCGAGTGCTTGTATGCGGTTCCACAGCGTGCGCAGGTAAGACTGGTCGACCCGCAATTCATCGTCCGAAGCGTCACTGGCCTGGGTGCGCACAATAAATCCGCCTGTTTCGTCTTCTGGCTGTAAGCTCAAAACGCGTTCGCGCAGCGTGTTGCGCTCTTGTTCCGATTCGATTTTTTGTGAAATGCCCAGATGTGGATCGTAAGGCAGGTAAACCAGCATGCGGCCTGCGATGCTGATTTGAGTGGATAGGCGCGCACCTTTTGTGCCCAAGGGATCTTTGATGACTTGCACCATCAACGATTGGCCCTCGAACAGCAGCTTTTCGATTACAGTAAGTGTGCCGCCATTGTTGCGTTCCTGTCGATTCTCTCGCAGATCGGCCACATGTATGAAGGCCGCGCGCTCTAGTCCTATATCGACAAAAGCGCTTTGCATCCCCGGCAGCACGCGCACCACTTTACCTAAATACACATTGCCGACGTGCCCTCTCTGGATATTGCGTTCCATATGCAATTCCTGCACGGCGCCTTGTTCGATCAGTGCTACCCGAGTTTCGAATGGCGTGACGTTGATAAGAATATTTTCAGACATGAATGGGCCGCATTGAATTGCAAAGACCCTATTCTGAGGCCAATACTCGGCTACGCAAAACTGGCCCGAATGGCCGCGTCAATCGAGGCGAGAAATAGCTGTTGCCGCAGGGGGTTTGCGTGGATAGAAAGGGGTGTGCTATAGTTCGGTTCTTTCGCGGCGGGCTCATCAGGGTTAACCCTTGAATTTAAAGGGGATGGGAGGCGTGACGAAAGAGTAGTTGAGGTGGTGAAGGGGGTAGGACGAGGGGCGGGTTGCCAAAGGCAGTAGCGAAGCGACTTGACAGGCCCTGCGAAGTCCTTCATAATCTCGCTTCTTCGCAGTAACGAAGTTGCTGCATGAAGT
>JBDTLC010000141.1:0-9431 GCA_039935015.1 Paralcaligenes sp.
GTGGCCGCCCAGGCCTTGCGTCAGGGTCTGGCCTACGCCTGCGGCATGGGCGGCGGCCGCAAACGCCGGATCGCAGACGATTCCGGCACACGCCTTACGAACTTTATGGCGCAGCAATTCGTGCAGCAGGTCTGTGGAGTCGCCCGAGCCGCCTCCGCCCGGATTGTCCTGCGTGTCGGCCAGAATCAGCCGCTTGCCGCGTGGCGCAGAAGCGAGCGCGTCGCTGATGGAATATAGCCTGCCGTGAAATGCAGGCTTGGCTTGCATCACGTTTTGATGCAAGCGGTCGGCGGCCTGGTTGGCAGCGCTCTGGCTACGTGCGTAGACGAGGATGCTGGGGCCGCTGTCGTGTATGTCGGCCAAAGGAAAGCCGGGAATGAATTGTGCTTCAAGCACCGTTTCGTTTTGCATGGCCAGCGCGCCGGCCATCAAGCTGTGCGCTGGCTCGGTCAGGGTGCTTTGCCAAGGCATGGGAATAATGAAGGGGGCACGGCGCATAGCGGAAAACAAGGGCTCCCCGGCCAGTTGGCACAGTAACAATGCGCTGGCGCGTTGCCCGGTATCGGCCATGTCCACGTGCGGGTAACTGCGGTAGGCAACCAGGGCATCGGCGTTTTCCAGCATGGCGTCCGAAATATTGGCGTGGAAATCCAGCGCGGCCACAATCGGGATATCCGGACCCAGCCGAACACGCAGGCGGCGCAATAGTTCTCCTTCGCCATCCTCCAGATCTTGTGTGACCATGGCGCCATGCAAATCCAGAAACAGGGCGTCTAGCGGTGCGTTCTGGTCCAGCTTGCGTTCCAGGCGCGTAACCACGGTGTCGTAGGCACTTTGTTCGACTGGCCCAGAGGGGTTGGCCGAGCACCATAGCAAAGGAACCAGAGTGTGCCCGGTCGGTTCGATGGCCCGGATGAATCCGCTGATAGCCAGGTTCATGTCGGCAGTGGCTGCCAGAATTTCGGCGTTTTCAATCAAGCCTGGCCACGCATCGGCCTCGATGAAGCGGGCCAGTGGTGTCAAGCCATGGTCAAAGGTGTTGGTCTCGTGCAGAAACCCGGCGACGCCGATTCGGGCCATGACATAGTCCTTTAAAGTACGCCTGCGATGGCCTTGTTCAGAATCTCCGAATACTGTTGGGGGCTGTAGCTGATGGGATTGGTGTGTGAAGAGCCGTCTGCCACGGCCATGTGGCCGATGTCGTCGGCCCGGTCTGCGGGGATGCCGATCTCGCTCAGTGTGTGGGGTATGCCTATGGCTTGGCGCATTGTCAATACCCAGTTCAGGAAGCCTTCGAAGCTGGCATCGGGCAGGTTCATGTAGCGCGCCAGCGAAGCGATCTTGGTAGCGATGACCGATCGGTTGGCTACAAGGACATAGGGCATCAAAATCGCGTTTAACGTGCCATGGTGCGCGTCGTACAGTGCGCCCAGCGGGTGCGCCAGCGCGTGCATGGCGCCTAGGCCTTTTTGGAAGGCCGTGGCGCCCATAGAGGACGCTACCAGCATATGGTGGCGAGCCTCGGTGTTGGCTCCGTCGTGGACGGCGGTGGGCAGGTATTGCTGCACCAGGCGTATGCCTTCAAGGGCGATGCCGTGCGCCATGGGATGATAGAAGGGTGAGCACAAGGCTTCCAGGTTGTGCGACAAAGCGTCCATGCCCGTGGCAGCTGTTAGGCGGGCGGGCAGTCCCACGCTAAGTTCGGCGTCCAGAATGACGATAGCAGGCAACATTTTCGGGTGAAAAATAATGCGTTTGACGTGAGTCGATTCGTCGATGATGACCGACGCACGTCCTACTTCAGAGCCTGTGCCGGCAGTCGTGGGCACAGCGATGACGGGCGCCATTCCTGCTTCATTGACGCGCAGGTAGTTATCGCCCACGTCTTCAAAGTCCCATAGCGGCCGGCTTTGGCCGGCCAGCAACGCAACCGCTTTGGCGGCATCGAGCGCTGAGCCACCGCCGAACGCGATCACGCCATCATGGTGTCCGGCGTTAAAAGCGGTGACCCCGTCGTTGACGTTGGTTCCGGTGGGGTTGCCTTTGATGTGCGCGAATAAGGAGCAGTCCAGCCCGGCCTGTTTGCATGCGAGGACCAGCGCATCGACCATAGGCAGTGCGGCCAGCCCCGGATCGGTAATCAGCAAGGGGCGCTCCATCCCCAATTGCTTGCACAAGGCGGGTAGTTCCTTGATGCGGCCTGGACCGGCCTTAATGGCAGTGGGGTAGTTCCAATTAACGTGCAATGAGTTCATGATGAGGGTCTACAAAGAACGGAGGTGATAGGATTTGGCTTGGGTGACGGATTCGTAGCCTAGTGTCGATAACGACACGCCGTGGCCCGTATTTTTAACGCCTGTCCAGGCCAGCGCCGGGTCCAGGTAGTCGCAGCGGTTCATGAAAAATGTGCCGGTTTCGACCTGGCCGCCAATACGCAGCGCCGCTTGCACATCGCGAGTGAAGACGCTCGCGGTCAGACCATAAGGGCTGTCGTTCATCAGTGCGATGGCCTGTGCATCGTCCTTCACCGGCATAATGCCTACCACTGGTCCGAAGCATTCCTCGTTCATGATGGCCATGTCGTGATTGACATGAGTGAGCAGCGCTGGCGCGACATAGGCGTTGCCAGGTTGATCCTTGCCGAATCGCCCGGCGTCGACCAGATTGGAGGCGCCTTTACGTATCGCGTCGTCGACGACGCCCTGGATTTCTTTGGCAGCGCTTGCGCGCACAACCGGGCCCAATGTGGTGGCGGGGTCGAGCGGGTCGCCCAGCACGTACTGGTTTGTCAGGGCGACCGCGCGGTCAACAAATTCCTGATATACGTTTTGCGCCACATAAATGCGCTGGATGCCGCAGCACGATTGTCCGGAATTGAAATACGCCCCGTCCACGAGAGTATCGACGGCCTGGGCCAGGTCAGCATCAGTGCGTACGTAAGCAGGGTCGTTGCCACCCAGCTCAAGGCCCAGACCGATGAATCGGCCGGCGGCGGCGGCTTCCACCGCATGGCCGCCCGGCACTGAGCCGGTAAAGGAAACGTAGTTTATTTCCGGCGATTGAATCAGGCGGCGCACCGTATCGTGCGTGGCGTGGATGAACTGAAAGACACCCGGGGGCAGGCCCGACTCGGTAAAGGCCTGAACCATCAACTCGGCACACAAGGGCGTTTGGTCAGAGTGTTTAAGTATGACGCTGTTGCCAGCGACGAGCGCAGGAACAATGCTGTTGACGGCCGTGAGCAAAGGATAGTTCCAAGGGGCAATGGTGAACACCACGCCCACAGGCTCGCGCGCGATAAAACGCGTTAGGGTGTCTTTTTTCGGTATTTCGACAGGTGCCAGAGCCTGACTCGCGATAGCGATCATGTGGTTGGCGCGTTCTTCGAAGCCGGCTACTTCATTGGGGGTATAACGCAGCGGCCGACCCATCTGGCGGGTAATCGCCAGCGCGATCTCGCTTTTGTTCGCGACAAAGCGGGCTACGGCGGCGCTTACCGCTATGCAGCGATTATCCAGCGACTGAGCCGCCCAGGCTTTCTGGGCTGCGCGGGCTTGTTGCAGGATGCGGGTAATCTCAGCCTGGTCAGTATAGGCGCGACGTAACAATTCTTGCCCGTCGATCGGGCTGAAGGTGATTAATTCGGGTGGCATGGGGGTCCTGTGGCGTTGGGTGTGGCAATTCAATTATATGATTTCGAAATAACGGGCCAGTTCCCAGTCGGTGACGTGGCGGCGGAACTGGCGCTCTTCCCACTCGCGCGTGGCGGCGAAGTGCTCGACGAAAGGATCGCCGAACACGGATCGCGCGGTATCGGACTGACGCAGACGTTGCGCGGCTTCCCATAGGGTAAGGGGCAGGCGCAGGTGGTCGGGGAACGCTTGCGTATACGCATTGCCGATGACCTGGGGTTCGGGCGTCAGTTGTTGTTCGATGCCCGCCAGCCCTGAGCCTAGCGCGGCGGCAAGCGCCAGATAGGGGTTGGCGTCGGCCGAACCGATACGCACTTCGACGCGTTGCGAGGTGTCGGAACCGGGAATGACGCGCAGCGCCGTCGTGCGGTTTTCAACCCCCCACGTGGCATCGAGTGGCGCCCAGTAACCGGGGACCAGGCGTGAATAGCTGTTAACGGTTTGCGCATACATGGCCATGAATTCGGGTAGATAACGCTGCAGGCCGGCCACGAACTGACGCTGCTTCGTGCTGATGCCGTGTTCTTGAGATGCGTCGAAAAAAGCGTTTTTGCCGCTTGCGCGTTCGCGCATCGACAGATGGATATGGCCGCTTTGACCCGCGTGTTGGGCTGACCATTTGGCCATGAAGGTGGCCATCAGACCGTGTTGTTCGGCTAAGACCTTGCTGAATGTCTTAAACAAGAACCCTTTGTCGGCGGCGTTGGCCATGCAGTCGACAGCGATGGCTGCTTCTAGTACACCCGGGCCTGTTTCCGTGTGCAGGCTCTCAATGGGCATGTCCATTTTTTCGGTCAGATCGATCAGCTGCGTGTAAAAATCTGAATTGACAGTGCTGCGCAAAACCGAATAACCAAAGTTTCCTGGCGTCCAAGTCTCCAGATTGCGATAGTTCTTTTCCCGTACGGATTTAGGCGTTTCATTGAACATGAAAAATTCATATTCCAGCGCCGAGAAGACATCGAAGCCCATGTCGCGGGCGCGATCCAGCGTGCGATGCAAGACTCGGCGCGGGCAGATTTCGGCGGCGCGGCCATCGAGTTCGGCGATAAAGAACAGCATGCTTTCGCCATTGGCGCCTTTTTCTAACGGCAGGCGGCGGCATGTGGTGGGATCAATGCGTACCTGAGCGTCGGGGTAGGCGGTATGCCACCCGGTGAACTGCACGTTGTCGTACAGGGTATCGTTGGAATCCCAACCCATAACGACATCACAAAAGGCCATGCCTGATTTGAGGGCGGATAGGAACTTTTCTTTGCGCATGTATTTACCGCGCATGATGCCGTCGATATCGGACAGCCCGATCTTGAAATGCGACAGACCGCTTTCCTGGACCAAGCGTATGGCGTCAGCAGTGTTCTTGACGGCTCGTTCTTGCATTTTTCATCCCCAGATGTCTTCGATGGTGTTGGTTGTGATAGCTGATGTGTGATGTTTGACAGGCGGGCGTTTACGCAGCGATGCGCGCCAGCGCCTGCTGGTGCAGTGCGGCGTTGGCCGAAGCCAGCACTTGGCCGCCCGATTGCAGGCCCAGCGGTTCACCCTTCCAGTCGGTAATGATGCCGCCGGCGCCTGTAATTATGGGTGCTACGGCCAGGTAATCATAAGGTTGCAGGCCGGCCTCCATGACGAGGTCGATATGGCCAGAGGCCAGCATGCCGTAGCTGTAGCAGTCGCCGCCAAAGCGGCGCAGGTAAACCGACTGGCTCAGCGACTCGAAGGCCCGTACTTCGGAGCCGGTAAAAATGTCGGGCGTGGTGGAATACAAAATAGCCGAATCCAGCGATGTTGTGCCACGTGTGCGGCAGGGTTGGCCGGCGAAGACGGTAGGTTGTTGGCCCACGCCAAGCCAGCGCTCCGAAGTTGATGGTATGTCGATAAGCCCCAACACAGGTTGCCCGCGGTGCAGCAGCGCTAGCAGGCAGCCCCATAGCGGATGGCCGGAAATAAAGCTGCGCGTGCCATCGATGGGATCGATCGACCAGACGAATTCGGCGTCGGTATTGTCCAGCCCGTACTCTTCACCGAGGATGCCGTGTTGCGGATAGCGGCGGCTGATCGCCGCACGTAGTGCCTGTTCGACTTGACGATCGGCAATGGTGACGGGGCTTTCGTCGGCTTTGGTATCGATAGTGAGCGGATGGCGAAACCATTTCAGCGCAATTTGACGAACTTCGGTAGTTATTTCTTGCGCGAAATGGGCCATTTCAGCCAGCGATGCGTCTTCCGCCTGAAAATTATTCATTGCATAATTCTTTAAAAATAGTTAGCAATAACATGTAGTTATGTGAATTGTTGATTTTTTCAGCATCGAATTTATTTTTTTTAGTCTACCCATACTTGCAAAAATAAGCAAATTTCCACAAAATAGCAACAAACCGCAATCGGAAGCATCTATGTCCGAGGGTTTTCACAGAAGTTGAACGGCGCAAATAGCCGTTTGAGAGTGAGAGTTGTTAAATATTCCTAAAAGAAATCAGGAGATACCATGAAAGCTTCACATAAACTTGTATTAGCAACAGCTTTGCTTAGTGCCTTCGCGTGGAGAACCTCGCAGGCCGGAGATATTACGGTCTACACCGCGCTTGAAGATGATGAAATTTCCGAGTACCTGGCTGCGGCCAAGAAAACCATGCCTGACATCACCGTGCACGTGCTGCGTTTGTCCACGGGTGACATGGGTGCGCGCTTGCTGGCCGAAGCGAAAAATCCGCGCAATGATGTGGTCTGGGGGTTTGCTGTCACCAATATGCTGGATCCACGCATCCAGGCTTTGTTGCAGGCGTACGAGCCAAAGGCGGCCTCGGCGCTGCCCGCCATGTATAAGGGCAAAGATGGCAAGTGGTTTGCCGCGACCGGGTATATGGCTGCATTTTGCGTAAATACCGACAGGCTCAAGGCCAAGAAGTTACCTATGCCGGCTTCGTGGAAAGATCTGACCAACCCGGTTTACAAAGGCGAAATAGTCATGCCTAATCCGGCGGCGTCAGGCACGGGCTATTTACAGATAGCGGCTCTTATTCAGGGCATGGGCGAGACGAATGGCTGGAAGATGATCTCCGATCTGAACAAGAATGTGGCGCAATATACCGATTCAGGCTCCAAGCCTTGCAAAATGGCGCGTACGGGTGAATATGCCATAGGCGCTTCGTTCGCTTTCCCGGCAATGCAGTCCATCGAACAGGGTTTCCCCGTCAAAATGGTGATCCCCAGCGATTACGATGGTTACGAGCTGGAGGCATCGGGCTTGATGAAAAGCTCGAAAAACGCGGCGGATTCCAAACGTTTTCTCGATTGGACCTTGTCGCCGGAAGCCGCTGCCTTGTATAAAAAATATAAGGAAATCGTGACAATTCCGGGCTCTACGCCATCGGCTGCTTCTGTAAAGGCCGGTTTGCCCAGCGATGTATCCAAGGTTCTGTATCCCATGGATTTCGCCAAATCGGCAATGCAGCGGGCTGACATCATCAAGAAATGGCAGTCGGTCAAGCAGGGCAGCTAAGTTTCGTATAGCTGGCGCAGACGTAACGCAGATGTAGCGGCAGCCCTTGTGGCTGCCATTAATAATTAACCACGCGAAGCTGATGACGTGCTGGGGATGGTATGAGTTTAGAAATTTCCAATGTATGCAAGCAGTTCGATAATTTTGTCGCGCTCAGCAACATTAATTTATCGGTAGGCGAGCATGAATTCGTGTGCCTGTTGGGCCCCAGTGGCTGTGGCAAAACGACGTTACTGCGCATTATTGCGGGCTTGCTAAGCCTGGCCAGCGGCAAGTTGGTGTTTGCCGGACGAGACCTGAGCGCGGTGCCAGCCCGCGAGCGCGGCTTTGGCATCGTGTTTCAGTCGTATTCCCTGTTCCCAAACATGACTGCGGCTGAAAATGTAGGGTATGGCCTGAAAATTCGAGGCGAGTCCAGTGCGCGAATTCGGGCGCGTGTAGAGGCCCTGCTGCAGTTGGTCAAAATGCCTCATCTCGCAGAGCGCTTTCCCTGGCAGCTCTCGGGCGGTCAACAACAGCGGGTTGCTCTGGCGCGTGCATTGGCCGTTGATCCAAAACTTATTTTGCTCGACGAGCCCTTGTCGGCTCTGGACGCACGGGTCCGTAATGAGATGCGGGTGGAAATACGCGATGTGCAACGGCGCCTGAAAATCCCCACCATCATGGTCACGCACGACCAGGAAGAAGCGCTGATGCTGGCCGACAAAATCGTGTGTATGAACAACGGCTGCATCGAACAGGTAGGCACGCCGGAAGATCTTTATTTACGGCCGCAGACCCGATTTGTGGCCGACTTCGTGGGGGTCAGCAATTTGCTGCCTACTGCCTGGGTCAGAGACAATCTGCCTGAATTAATGGCCGATCGTCCGACAGGCGAAGATGCCGCATTCGAGGTCTGCATACGCCCTGAAAATATAGGTATTCAGGCCGATGGGCAGTCTGATGCCGTCATTGCGTCGCTGACATTTTTGGGTAATCTCAGTCGTGTGCAGGTGGAATGGCGCGGGCATCGGTTTACCGTTGAAGCGTCACGTCTGGCAGGCCTGCAGACGGGCTCGCCAGTGCGCTTATTGTTGAACCCGGCCGATTGCAGTTGGGTGCGTGTATGAAGCGCTTTGTACCGCGCACCGCTGAACAGTGGTTGATTGCCGCGTGCGTGGCGTTTCCAACTCTGGGGTTGTTGCTGTTTCTCGCTTACCCTTTGTCAATGATTGTCTGGCAAAGCTTTACGCTAAAAGATGGGGGCGTAGGCTTGGGAAATTATGCGGCAATTTCGTCGACCCCCGGCTTGTTGAAGGCGGGCTGGAACAGTTTGGTGGTCAGCGTCAGCACAACCGTGGTGTGTGTGGTTGCCGGCTTCGGAATTGCGTATTCGCTAGAGCGTACCTGCATGCGAGGCAAACGCGCTTTGCGCAGCGTCCTGTTGTTGCCTTTGCTTGCGCCTTCGTTGGTACAGGGCTTGGGACTGCTTTTCATCTTGGGGCGCAATGGCCTGGTGCATCAGTGGACGGGCTGGGATGTTAATGCTTACGGTTATTGGGGTTTGTTGCTGTCAGATATTTTTTATGCCTTGCCTCAGGCCGTCATGATTATCCAGGTGGCGTTGCGAAATTCGGACGCGCGCTACTACGATGCGGCGTCGGTCATGGGGGCCACAGGCTGGCGAAAATTTTTCGACATTACCTTGCCTAACACCAAATTCGGCTTGCTAAGTGCGGCGTTTGTGGTCTTTACCATTACCATTACCGACTTCGGCAATGCGGCGGTGATCGCCGGCGATTACCGCGTTCTGGCCACTGAGATATTCAGTCAGGTGTCTGGGCAGATGGATTTTGGCATGGGGTCAGTGGTGGGCATCGTTTTGCTGTTGCCGTCTCTGGTGTCGGTATATATCGAGCGGGTTTCGTCCCAAAAACAATTTGGCACCGTGTCGGAAGGGCGCATTCCCGTCAGCGCCGAGCCTGTTGCGTGGCGCGATGGGCTATTTGCAGGCTTCAGCTACTTCATCATGTTCTGTATTCTGGCCATTATCGTGGTGGTGGTGTTTGCCAGCTTCGTTAAACTTTGGCCCTACAACATGAGCTTCACATTGAATAATTTCAACGTGAAGATCAGCAATGGCTATCAACCGATCTGGACCAGCTTGTACGTATCCGTCATTGCTGCGGCGATCGGAGCGGTGATGCTTTTTGCGTTGGCCTTTGGCACCAAGCATATGGAAGGGCGCCTGGCCAAGG
>JBDTLC010000142.1:0-5395 GCA_039935015.1 Paralcaligenes sp.
GACGGAATTATCCCATGGCAACACGCCCTCAATGCGCCAGCGCACATTGCGCTCCATTTAGCGCCATCGGTAGGCCATATGCCTCAATGGGACGCCACCAAGCTGGTTGGCGAGGTCATTGCGAGACTAGCCACATAACACGCCGCGACACGCTCGGCGCATTGATGAGGAGGCTCCAAAGGATTTGCGCCACATCGAAAGAATGGAACGTAACCTCTGAAAGATATTCTATGAATTTGACCGAGCTTTGGCTGGAAGGCAGGCTTCGTCACCCACGACAGCTACCAAACGACGAAAAACAATACCCAGGAGGCGCAAAACGGCACTAGGCCGAGTGCTACGATAAGCATCGCCCCTACCCGCAGCCAGAATTGGGCACTGCGCAAGCCAGTAAGGCGCCAGACCAGACGCAGGCTCCAGAGCAATGCCAGAGCAAGAAATGTAAAGCGAACACCGGTCGCCCACCCGGTGAAGACCCCTTCATTTTTAAGCAAAGTCAGGGTAGTGGCAGAAAGCCCCAGAAACACGCCTGCTCCGCCAGTCGGAATCAGGCCTTGCGCCAGTTTATGAAGGCCATCGCGGCCCATTCGGTACTTTGCCTGGGGCACGGCGCGACGCAGCGACACAGACGTTTTCGCGATAGGCAAGAGACGGTCGACCAGCCATAAGGCCATATAAACAGGACCGCCTACACACAAAGCGGCGCCCATGATAAAGACGAGAATGCCGGCCCCATCGAGCCACGCGAAACTGTCATTGACATCGGGGTAATGAGTAAGGATGAACCACGGCGCATTTTGCGCCAACGGCCAATAGATATCGTGATCGACCAGCCACGTAGCGCTGGCCTGTTTAATTGTCACAAACCAGGGGCTAGCGCTCCACAAAAAAGCCCCTACCGCCAGGCCCATCAGGCCAAACACAATAAGCACTGTTTGCCAATGATCTCCGGTCGCGACGTCCACAATTTCGGTTTCGGGAGAGCGCGCAGTTAATGCGATAGCGCCGCGGTAATCGCTGCACCGTCCGCACATATGGCAATCGGCCGCGCCTTTCATATGCCGTAACGGCAAAAGCGGCGCACAATTAATCGAAGCCGTACGCCGCTCAGGATTGCGCCATGCTTCTTCATTCACCCTGTAATGCCAAGGCGCAAGCTTGGCCAGCAGGTTAAATACCCCATTGACAGGACACAAATATTTGCACCATACCCGTTTATTGCGACCGTACAGCCAACCCACCACCAACGCACCGGCAGTCGAGCCACCGAGCACCGCCAGCACTGCCCAGGGGTATTGATAGACGCTGACCAATTGGCCGTATACCGTCGTCAGGGAAAAAGCCACAAAGGGCCACCCTCCCCAACGCATCCACTTTGGTATGGCCCGACCGCGGCCATGCTCGCTCGCCCACTCCGTCAGCATGCCTTCGGGGCAAAACAAGCCACACCAGGCCCGACCGAACAGGGGGATGGAAACCAGAACAAAGGGCCACCAGACCCCCCAGAATGCGAACTGTGCGAAGATGGTCAGGTTGTTAAACACGGATGCGCTGCGGTCTGGCAAAGGCAAGACGGCGGGAACGACCAGTAAAAACAGGTACACGGCCACAATCACCCACTGCACCTTACGCAACAGCGGTGCGTGATCGCGCAAAGCGTCAGCAAATTTCGTCGTGGCCCGACGCAGCACCATAGCCATAGGGAAACCCTGCTAAACGGCTACGGTGGACAAACGTGACGGGGCCCGGGCCTTAACGTCGGCACGTTTGAGCAAATAGTAGACGGCGACCCAATATCCGATCCAGATCAATAACTGTGACAACGCCGGATAGGCACGATAGCCCGCAAAATGAGCCAGAACCGAGCCCAAACCTTTATTGGCGTCCAGCAACCATGAGCTATCCCATACCGGATCCATCAACGTGGGCAAGACTCCCAGTGAAATCAGATGATCCAGGCCGCCCACCAGCAAAGAGCTGGCCAGCAACAGCAAAAGAATTTCCGTTAGCTTGAAGAACCGACGCCAGGTAATGATGCGTCCGCCGAGCTGCAACACGCCAAAGGTTGCCAGTGCCGCGGCAAAACCCAGCACTCCGGCCAAAGCCAAACGCCACACGGATCCTGTAGCATCGCCCGCCGATATCGTGCCATATAGAAACACCACGGCCTCGCTGCCTTCGCGTGCCACAGCGCACATAATCAAAATTAACAGGCCCCACCAATTGTCGTTGCCGACCTGAGTCTGCGCGCCGCCTTCCAATTGTGTTTTCAGGGTACGCCCGTGACGCCTCATCCAGATCACCATCTGGACAACCAAACCGCAGGCAACCAAGGCCATAGCGGTCTGAAACCACTCCTGGCCGGCGCTCGAGAGCCACGAAGCAATTCCCAGTAAAACCAGAGCCAGCGCTACGGCCAGCGCCAGACCGGCTGCTACGCCTCCCCACAGCCACGGCAAGCCGCGGCGCCCATCAGGGCTTTGGCGCAGCCAGGCATATAAAATGCCCACCACTAACAAGGCTTCTACACTTTCACGCCAGACGATAAAGGCTATTTGTTCCATGATGCAATACCTTGGCTACTGTTTCTCTGTTACGACCAACACACCCTTGACGTTTGGATGAAAATCGTCAAAGAAGGGGTATTCGCCTGGCCGCGAAACCGTTATCACAACAGACGATGTGACTCCTGGACCCAGCACTTTTTCTTGGCGCAATGGCAAACTTTCAAATTCAACAGGCCCTTTACTTTCATTGACCAATATCAGTTTGAATTTTCCTGCAGGCACCGTCAGGCGTGCCGGCTCAAAGGTGCCACCCTGCTTGAAGGTCAGCGTAAACTCTGGCATTTGACCGGCCTGCGCCAGGCCAGGCAGGCCGAGCATCAGGCATAACGCCAACAACGCTGCTCCGAGCCAATGCATGCCTGCCAGCTTCTCATTTTTATCGAACGGCTCGTTCAATATATCGGCTCGCATCATGATCAATACCCACCTTTCTTGCCCGTTCCGGCATATACGAATTCATATTTCAATTGAAATGTCTTGAACCATGGTGCTACGCCGGTTTCTTTGTCCACATGACGGCCAAAATGATTCATTTTGTTGGCTGTGGGAGGCGAAACGGTGAGAGATAATTGGTATTTGCCAGGACCTTCAAGTTTGACGTTGTCACCATAATGCGGGCCATCGTTGGCCACCATGGGCATCAAGTCGCCTTTCAATTCCTTGCTGCTACCATTTTTCTGCAACGTATACTGGATCACGAGGTAAGGTGCCCAAGCGCCTTCGGGCAAGCCGTTTTTGTTGTCCGCCGTTGCGTGGATATCGGCCTCGAGGTGAATATCGGACTCTTTCGCTGCGCGCATCATGCCTGCAGGTTCCATTTCAACCGGCTGCAAATACACCGCGCCAATTTCCAGCCCGTTCAAATCCGACGGTTTGCCTATAGGGTATTCGGCCGACCAGGCGGATGCAGCCAAACCCATGCCTATTGCGACTGCCAGCCACTGCTTCACCATGCTTGTTGCTCCGTTCGATTGTTGCAAAGAAAAAGACAAAATTCTTGTTCGCGAACTCACCCATTCCGAAGCACCATAAACTTCGTTCTTCACGGCACAATATTGAACACAAACAAGACTCGTTCTCATTACTTTAACATGAGAAATCTGACTAATGCTTGAAATTTCATCGGTTACAGTTTTGGCCAGCGCAATATGATGGGGGCATATGTACCCCACCTCTAATTATTTGGAGGGCCGTCAAACCTGGTAAACCGGGGTCGTCAAGTAAGGGATGTGCAGAATGAAAGAATGGCCCAGCACTCGCTAGTAAACCGGCAACTGAGTTGACGGCGAAGACTGGCACAACCGGGCCTGCAGGATTTCCAGCCTGAATCGTCAGCGCCGTCGCGTTGCCAGATGCTTGCGCGAAGAGGTAGTTGACAGCCGCCAAGCCAGTACCATCAATAGAGTAGGAGCCAGCGGCGCTTTTGGCGGTTGCAGGGCTCGTCCACGCCAATTTTCCAGTGGTGGCTGCCGCGAGCGTATCGCCCCCTACCAGGCCTATGACGGTTCCGCTGAAACCTGAGGGAACCTGTCCAGCTATAGACTGTGCCGCCGCGGCCTGGTAAATAAGGTTCGCCGGCGTAATATTGGCCGTGGTAGTGGCGGTAGAAGTGGTCAGACTGTAGTTGTCTGCGTCGATGCCGGACGCTGAAATGCCGCTCACAGATACGGCCTTGCCGATACCCACGTTCTTGTCAGCAAAGCCACCATTGCCGTTGAAAGTAACTGCGTCGCCCGACAACACGCCCGCACTGGTCAACGTCACCGCATTGACCGTACTGCCGTCGTAGACCTTGTTCGCTCCGGCCGCTTCGACCGTAATACCCAAGGTCGTAATACTGGCCGCTCCGCTCGCGGTGGTAGGCAGGCTGTAATTCGAAAGCTGCGTGGCGCCGGCCGCTACAAAACTGCCGGCCCCCAACGCGGCGCTGACGGTGTTCGCGCTCGCCACATTCTTGCTGTTATAGACTCCAGCCGTCTGAGTGACCGAGGCGCCTTCACCGCTGACAAAGCCCGTAAGAGCATAGTTGCTCGAACCTAGAATTGCGCTGGAGTTGCCATCATAGACTTTGGTGAGAAGGCCTGAGAGCGCCGCACTCAAGGCCGCCTGTGTGATGTCGGCCGTACTGATCGCAGTTGTATTAGAAAGGCTGTAGTTGGCTGCGTCTGTGCCGGCAGCCAAAATGCCGCTTACGGAAACGGCCTTGGCCACACCTACGTTCTTGTCGGCAAAGCTACCGTTGCCGTTAAAAGTGACTGCATCGCCCGCCACTACTCCCGTGCTCGCCAACGTCGCCGCTCCAACCGTAGTGCCGTCATAAACCTTGTTCACGCCGGTAGCGTCAACTGTAATGGCCTTGGCTGTAATCGTACCCATGGCCTTGGTCGCAGGTGCGCTTGCCCCATAGCCGTAGACCGCGGCTAAGCCATTGACTACGTTATATGTCGGGGCAGCGCTGGCCACCGTCTTGCTCGTGCCAACATTTTTGGTGTCGAACGTGGCCGTACCGGAGCTCGCCACGGTAGCCGTATCGCCATCCACCAGACCGCTTGGCGCCGAATAATGAGACGCCGCCAGCGTGGCGGTAGTGGTACCGTCGTAGACCTTGCTAACCCCACCGGTTAGCGTTGTGGCTAACGTAGGCGCAAGCGTATAAAGAAAGCCATTGCCTGTAGCCTGCGCAATGGGCGTCGTACCATTGACAGCGTTGTACTGCTTAAAGCCGTAGACAAGGCCGCCACGCGTGTCTGTCGATGGATTCTGCGACCATACCAGCCAGCGCCCACCACCACTGACCGATAACGCGCTGGCACCGGCGCTATTCACAA
>JBDTLC010000143.1:0-41249 GCA_039935015.1 Paralcaligenes sp.
GGTGTCGTCGGGCCTTGTTTGAGCGCAGCCGCGCCAGCGGCGTAGCGAGTTTGGCCCGACGCCCGCCTGGACGAGGCAGATCCGGATCAAGCACGCCGTGCCGGACCTGTCCCAGCCTCCAGAGACGGCGTCTTCAGATACCGAAACACCACCCAGCCAAATACCCAAACACCCAGCCAAATATCATGTGACCGAAAATGTTCTAGGTCAGGCCGGGCGGCTATAACCGTCAGGCCGATCCCGCAGCGATGGCTTCTTCCAGAATATCGAGCGCTTGCGTCATTTCGGCCGGCGTGATCGTCAGCGGTGGTGTCAGCGTCAAGACATTGCCCATCGTTGTCTTAAACGACAGACCGCGATCAAGCGCGCGATACAGCACCGCCTCGGCCAGGTCGTTATCGGGTAGTTTGTCTGAACGGCTTTTGACCAGATCGATGCCCAGCAACAGGCCACGACCACGGACATCACCGATGGCGGGCAGGTGACGTTTCATCTCATCCATACGCGCCAGCGCCAGTGCGCCAACCATCGCTGCATTAGCGACCAGATCCTCGTCCTCGATGATTTCGATTGTGGTGAGTGCCGCGCGCGTTGTCACGGGATTTTTTTCGTGTGTGTAGTGACCGAAAGCCCAATCGCCTGCCACATCAAGGTCAGCGCGGGCGATGCATGCGGCAATAGGCAAGATGCCGCCGCCCAGCGCTTTGCCCAGTACTAGAATATCGGGCACCACGCCATCATGATCGCATGCGAACATTCGGCCCGTTTTGCCCAGGCCAGTCGGAATTTCGTCGAAAATAAGTAGCGTGCCATGCCGGTCACATGCCTCGCGCACCTTTTTCCAATAGCCCGGCGGTGGCAGATAAGGTACGGCGCGCGCCGGTTCGGCGATTATGGCGGCAACATCCCCCTCGCGCCCCAAAACGTAGTCGACCATGTTGGCGCACGTGGTGTGGCAACGATCCAGCAGAGCGTGTCCGTTTTCGTCGCAATCGTGACCATAGGCGCAACGGTAGCAGGCAAAAGGCGCGACGTGCTGCGAGCCTGCGACCAATGGTGCAGCGGGTCCTGAACGGAACAGCGCCTCGCCCGAAAGGCTCGATGCGCCGATCCCTGCGCCATGAAAGGCATCCCAGAAAGACAGTGTCTTGAATCGGCCTGTCGCGGTCCGGGCGAGCTTGATGGCGACTTCGTTTGCGTCGGAGCCACCGGTGGTGAGCATCACCTTGGAGAGATTGCCTGGAGCGATGGCGCCAAGCTTCTCCGCCAGCAACACGGCTGTTTCGCAGGCATAGCGCCGGGGAGCGAATGAAAGTGCGTCCATCTGTGCGGCAATGGCTTTCTTCAAACGTGGGTGGCCATAGCCAATGTGATGGACATTGTTGCCATGAAAATCCATGTAGCGCCTGCCCGCCACATCTTCGATCCAGATTCCTTGCGCTTTGGCGATGACGTTCAGACAAGGCGTGGATACCGATTGATGAAGAAACGCATCGGCGTCGCGGTCAAGAAGTGAGCGTGTCGGCTCGTCCAGAGACCGGCTCTGCCAGTCACGGCGGCGATCGGTAAGATTCGTATCACTTTCGGACTGGGCGACTAAGCGGGTGGGGCTCTCTTTGCTTGTCGATTGCTTCATTCTCTGACAGTTGCCTTTGTTGAAATACGCGAGAGCCCGATCAGTACTAGCAGCGTGCCGGTACCCAGAATCATTGTTAGCGTTGCTGCATCGAAGATTGCGCCGCGATCAGTCAGTGAGAATATGCCTACCGGCAGCGTTACCCATCCCGGGGGATAAATCATCAGAGTGGCGCCCAGTTCTCCCATCGACAGGGCGAAGCTCAGGCTGAAGGCGGCGATCAGATAGGGCATAATAAGTGGGAATGTAACCCTAAGCAGCCGATAAAAAGGCCGTGCGCCCAGGCTCTCAGCGACTTGTTCATATTCTGGCGGCAAGCGCGCCAACCCAGCTGAAACGTTGCCAAAGGTAAAAGCTGAAATCAGCAGAAAGTGCGCGATGAACACGATTAGTGCGGTACCGTTCAGGAGCACCGGGGGCTGGCTGAAGGCGACGAGCAGACCCAGGCCGATCGATACCGACGGTACCGCGCTGGGTATGAAGAACACGGTATCGAGAATGCGCTTGGGCAGGCCTTTCATTGTACGTAGGGCAAGCGCCGCCCAGGTGCCACTTACCAAAGCCGCCGCACTGGCTATAACGCCGGTCAGAACACTGACTTGCAACTGGCTGGCGGACTCGGTTTTTAGTACCTGTGCGTAGTGAGCAAGCGTCAGGTGGCTGGGCAGTATATCGTTCCATTGGCCGCTGATGCTGGCCAGAGCGATCACCCCGATCGGCAGGCCATAGATCACGCCGAACATGGCGGCCATCATCAGCCATGAGAAAATTCGCCCCCATTTAGCCCAGACTAACACTGCGTCCTCCGAAGTATGACACCGCCAGCCGATAGAACGCGTAGAGACCGAGCGATAAGGCGATGTTGACCACGGCAATGACGCAGGCCGTGGTGTAGTCAAATTCCTGGATGGCCTTGTTGTAAATGAGTAGCGGCAGGGTAATGACCCCCTTGGCGCCAATAAACAAAACAATGCCGAATTCATTGACCGTCAGAAGAAGGCACAGGCTGCCGCCGGCTATCAGGGCGGGGAGTGCGGCCGGAAGGATGATTTGGCGCACGATACGCCAAGGTCGTGCGCCCAGGCTGCTCGCGACCTCGATCTGTGCCGTATCGATCAGCGAGAAGCTGGCCAGCAGCGGGCGCATCACGAAGGGTGTGTAGACGGTAATCTCGGCCAGGATGACGCCCCATTGCGAATAGAGAAAATGGAGCGGCGGCAGGTCCAGATGCATGATATGCATCAACGATTGATTGATGATGCCAGCTGAGCCATAGATGAAGGTGAAAGCAAGCGCCACAAGGAAGGTTGGTAGCGCGATGAATGTGTCGATCAACCGGCCGATTAATTTGGCGCCCGGAAAAGGAATAAAGGAAATGATCAGCGAAAGCATAAAACCGAGCACGAGACAGCCTGCCGTGGCCGTGAGCGCGATCGTGATCGTATGAAACAGGCCGCTTAAGAATTGATTGGAGCGAAGCACTGTTTCGAAGCCAGCCAGCGACACGACATGCTGATCTCCTTCGAGGGCCTGGCGCAGAATTAGCCCCAGCGGATAGAAGAACAGCAGCGCGAGAATCGTCAGCGGGGGAATAACCCAGAATCTGCGCGGCGTCGGACTCGATCGGGCCGGCTGCGAGATCGCCATTGCCATGTCAGCCATTGGTGTCAGACTCCGGGACAAGAGTGACGTCTGCTGGATCGAAATGCACGGCAAGCGGTGCCCCTAGCACTGGCGGGTCGGCCAGCGGCGTTGATGATAGGCGCAGTGTCTGGCCTTGCACATCAAGCGTGATGCTATGTAGGTCGCCTTGCCACAGGACGCCGCGCACGATGCCCGTTAGAGTGTTGCTGCGAGCCCCGCCCGGAATAAGCCGTAGATCGTGAGGTCGAACGCACACCAGGCAATTACTTCCTTCGGGCAAAGCATGGTGATTGCGCCCTCGCAGCACGGTTTGCCCAAATTGGACAGACGCCAAGCCGGCATCTATCGTGGCCAGTGACTTGGCGACAAGGATATTGGCGCGTCCGAGGAATTCAGCTGCAAAGCGGTTTGGCGGGTTGCGGTAAAGTGTTTGCGCGTTGCCAAATGCAACCAGTTTGCTGTCGCGCATGATGCCAATGTGGTTGGCAAGCGTCAGCGCCTCGGTCTGGTCGTGCGTGACATACAACACTGTCAGGGAAGGAAGGTCGCGATGCAGCTTGGCCAGTTCGTCGAGCATCGAGCGGCGGATCTGCGCGTCGAGCGCCGAGAGCGGCTCGTCGAGCAGGAGCACTTGCGGGCGAATTGCTAGTGCGCGGGCGATCGCCACACGCTGTTGCTGACCACCCGAGAGTTCGCGCGGATAGCGTTTCGCGTAGGCCTCCATGCCGACCAGCCGCAGGCACTCCGGGACGCGTTCGCGGATAAGTTTGGTCGTGGAGCTTCGGGCGCGGAGCCCAAATGCCACGTTGTCCTCGACGCGCATGTGTGGAAATAAGGCATAGTTCTGCACCACCATGCCAATGTTGCGGTCGCACGGAGCCACATGGGTGACATCTCGGTCGCCGATAATAATACGCCCGGCCTTGGGCTTTACGAAGCCGGCGACAGCCCGCAGTGCCGTTGTTTTGCCCGAGCCTGAAGGGCCGATTAGCGCAACAATCTCGCCCGGCTTTACGGTGAGTGTCAGCGAATCCAGAACGAGCTGATTGCCATAAGCGACAGAAACATTCTCGAAGCCGATGCCGGCGGCGCCGGCCGGAGAAGGCACCGCCGCCGCTGACGCGCGTATTGGCAGCTCGCGTGTCATGACCATGCCGTCCATCAGTTCTTCGAGATGGCTTGGTTGTAGTCTGCTACATCTTGTTTCAGATCGCCCAGCACTTGAGCCCAGTTGGGTGACCAGATATGGACGCCTTCAAGCATTGCGTTGAGCTTTTTGAAGTTCTCGTCAGTCGGGTGAACATCGGTGCGTACGGGGAAGCCGCCCGCAACCACGCTAACGTCTTTCTGTGCTGGCTGCGAGAGCAGGAAATTGATCAGTTTCTTGCCGTTGTCAGCGTTTGGAGCGCGTGCCACCAGGCCGACAAAATAAGGGAGCGAAAAGGCGGTCTTCTTGCCGTCCGGCCCGACCGGAAAGAACACCTGAACATTCGGGTTGTTTCGCATCTGTGCCAGGTTCATCTGCAAGTCGCCGTTGGCCACGTACAGCTCACCTTTGTTGACCAGCGCAGTGAGCTTGCCAGTCGAGGCCGATGGTCCAAGGTTGTTGACCTGCAGTTTTCCTAGATAAGCCAGGCCCGCTTGCTTGCTCCCGAAGGCATGGAAAGCTTGCAGCATCAATGCAGTGCCGTCGCCCGCTTGGCCTGGCGTTGAATACTGGATCTTGTTCTTGAATTTGGGGTCGAGCAAATCGGTGTAGCTTTTGGGCTGCGCCTTGAGCGCTTTGGTGTTGTAGATGAAGTTCGGATAATTATTGACCATGGCGACATAGAGGCCCTTGGGGTCTTTGTCCGCAGCTTTAATCTTGTCTGCGCCAACTGGAATAAAGTGTTGCAACAGGCCCTCGGCGGCCGCCTTCTGCATGAACGGCGGCAAGGTGACGAGTACATCGGCCTGGGTGTTGGATTTCTCTTTCATCAGGCGGTCAACGACGCCGCTTGATCCTGCTTCGATATATTGAACCTTAATACCCGTGGCCTTGGTGAAGGCGGTGAACTGGTCTCCCAGCCAGCTGGGCGAGCCGTCGTGAAGACCATCTGCGCTGTAAATTGTCACTATCTTGGATTGTGCCAGAACCGGGCTTGCGGTGACGGCTAGCACACAGGCGGCCGCTATCATTAGTTTCGTCTTCATGTTCATCCTTCCTTGCGTTGAGTTGGAATGCTGAGAGAACTTTTTACTTGTTTGGTGCAGATATTCGATCGTCTCGGCTTGCGCCGAGATAACCTACCCTCCTCGATCTTCCGATACTTTGCCTTCTATTCATGTCATACCAGTGACATGGCTGGTAATTCGGTAAAGTATAGTGTTTCCAAAAAAATGGTCAAGATATCAAAAAAAACCACAACGGCTGGGTTGTCTCAGGCCCAGGGCATAGACCAGGTGCGTACGTTGGAGTAGCTTTTCATGGCTTCGACGATGCCTTCTTTGAAGCCATTGCCGGAGTCTTTGATGCCGCCAAAGGGCGACATTTCGATGCGATAGCCGGGCACTTCCCAGATATTGACCGTACCCACTTCGAGCTCGTTGATGAATTTCGTGATGTGATCCATACGATTAGTGCAAACGCCCGACGACAGGCCAAAGGCGGTTGAGTTGGAGATGCGGATGATCTCTTCGATCTGATCGGGGACGCGGATGATGGGGATCACCGGGCCGAAGGTTTCTTCGCGCACCAGCTCGCACTCGTAGGGGATGTGATCAACCACGCATGGGGCAAAGAGCGCGCCTTTGCGCGGTGAGCTGAGCAGGACCTTGGCGCCTTGGGCGACGGCGTCTTGGACACGTCGCTCAAAGAGCTGTGCGGCCGCTTCAGTGATGACGGTGCCGATATCGACCGAGGGGTCCATCGGGTCGCCACACTTGAGCTTTTTGGCGTGAACGAGAACGCGCTCGACAAATGCGTCGGCCACGCTCTCGACGACCAGGATGCGTTTGACGGCGGTGCAGCGTTGGCCGGAATTCTTGGTCGCGCCCTGAACGGCAAGGAGCGCTGCGCGATCCAGATCGGCATCGGCCATGATGATAAGCGGGTCGTTGCCGCCCAGCTCGAGCACGACGCGGCGATAGCCGGCCTTCTCGGCAATGTATTTGCCCACGCGAACTGAGCCCGTGAAGGTGACGAGGTCGCAGTCGGGGTCGGTGATCATCGAGTCGCCCATGGTGCGCGGGTTGCCGGTGACCACGCTCAGCATCTCGGGGGGCAGCCCCGCTTCGTAGAGCACATCGGCCAGCGCGAGCGCGGTGAGCGGGGTGAGCTCGGTGGGCTTGAGCACGATCCGGTTGTTGGTGGCGATGGCCGGGGCGAGCTTGTGGCTGACCATGTTCAGGGGGTGGTTAAAGGGGGTGATGGCCGAGATCACGCCGAGCAAGGGCGTACGCATCGTGAAAATCTTGCGGTTCTTGCCATTGGGGCTGATGTCGCACGAATAGATCTCGCCGTCGTCGCGGATGACCAGTTGCGCGGCGAAGGACCACACGTCGTAGGCGCGGCTTGCCTCGTAGAGCGAGTCTTTCCAGCACAGGCCCGATTCGGCGGTAATGAGCCGGGCGAAATCTTCTTTGCGATCGCGCAGGATCTCCGCAGTGGTTTGCAAGATGCGCTGGCGCTCGAAACGGTTGAGTGTGGGACGGTAGGCGCGTGCGCGGGCAAAGGCCTCGCGCACGTGCTCGGGGCGAGCGGCTGGAACGGTGCCGACCACCTCGTTGCTATAGGGGTTGAGCACCTCGATGACATCGTCGGTGTTGACCCGTTTGCCGGTGATGCGCATGGATTCGTGACGGACGGCTGGTTTCATGGGGGCGTTCATAAAATACCTCGGTAGGTCAATTCCGATCCACGCAGCGTGGGGACGGATTTGTAGCGGCAGCCCGTGTGGCGGCCATAAACGTCAGCTCTACTCAACGTGAGAGCGGGCAGGGGAAGCTTCGTGGCCTCAGGCGACATGGTTGAGGGCGACGGCGAAGATGTCGTAATTGTGCAGCTCGCGCGAGGCGGGCCAATTGACCTTGCGATTGACCAGCAGCGGCACGGTTTGCTCGGTGAGCCCGCCGTGCGAGCGCAGCGGCTCCTTCAGGCCCGAGAGGTCGTGGCGCTTGGCGCTGGTGCCAAAGACCTTGTGGCGGGTTCCGAGCACGACGATGTCGCCTACGCGGTCGGGGGGCAGTTCGAAACGCTCGCAAGCCTGTTCGTTGGAGAGTGCGAGGTCGATGCCTTCGAGCGCGCGCAGACGCGCCATCAAGGCTTGGGCATCGGCGCCCTGAGGCAGGTAAATGGTGGCAAACGAGCCCAGCGCGCCGTGGTGAGCGACGTACGGGTCGGTGATGGGCAGGATGACGCGTGCCACGCCCTGGCCCATCCACTCGTCGAATACGTCCTGCAGGTACATGACATCGGGCGAGCCGTCAGCCTTGTGCTTGTCGTTCATGCCGTGATCGGCGGTGATTGCGAGCACGCACCCCTGGGCGTCGAGCAGCCCGACGTACCGGTCGAACATGGCGTAAAAGGCGTTGGCGTTCTCGGTGCCCGGTGCGGCCTTGTGCTGGACGTAGTCGGTGGTCGAGAGGTACATGAGATCGGGGTGGAAGCGTTCAAGCAGCTTCACCCCGGCGGCGAAGACGAACTCGGAGAGATCGGCCGAATACACCTCGGGCAGCGGCTTGCCGACAAAAGAGAGCACCTCGCCGATGCCGTTACCGGCCACAGTCGCCTGATCGGCTTTCTCGGCGGAGAAGCCGATCGCCCGGCCGCTGGCGAAGTCCAGGCCTTTGCCGAGCAGGGTGCGCAGCTTGTCCTTGGCGGTGACCACGGCCACCTTCGCGCCGGCGTCGTGAAAGGCCTGGAAGATCGTGGGCGCGCGCAGGAACCGCGCCTCGTTCATCATGACCTCTTCGCCCGTGGCGCGATCGTAGAAGTAGTTGCCCGCGATGCCGTGCAGCTTCGGGGGCTGGCCAGTGATGATCGAGATGTTGTTTGGGTTGGTGAAGCTGGGGATGACGCACTTGCCCAGCAGGTTCGCTCCGGTCTTCATGAGCCGCTCAAGGTGGGGAGCTACCCCGGCCTTGATGGCTTCTTCGATATAGCCCGGCTCCGAGCCGTCCAGGCAGATCGCTACGGTGGGTACGCGCGGATATTGGTAATCCCGGCCGTTCACGTTCAGGGCGGTTGGGTGTTGCTGATTCATGTTGCTTCCCTTAAGCGGCTTTAGAGGCCGATTCTGTCACGCCCAACTCTTGAAGGACCTCGCGTACTGCGGCCAGCGCGCCGCGCATTTCCTTCTCGCCCAACCGTCCAATGCAGCCGATGCGAAACGAATCAGCCACTGTCAGTTTGCCGGGATAAATGATGTAGCCACGTTCCTTGAGGCCGTCGTAGAAACTCTGGAAGACGAAGCGAGGATGAGTCATCATATGAAAGGTGACAATAATGGGAGCTTGCAGATCGGCTGCGAGCAGGGGCTTGAAACCCATCGCCGTCATGCCTTCGAGAAGGATGCGGCAGTTGTTTTGATAGCGTCCGCCGCGCCCTGCGACGCCGCCTTCGGCCGTGAATTCTTCAAGCGCCTGGTGAAACGCGACAATGACGTGGATAGGTGGTGTAAAGCGATATTGCCCGGTCTTTTCGAAATTCGCCCACTGGTCGTGAAGATCGAGAACAAGCGTTGTCGCGTTTCCTTTGGTACGCGTGAGCGCTTCGCGTCGGCAAACGACAAAGCCCAGGCCGGGAACACCTTCAATACATTTATTGGAGGAGGCGGCGAGCGCATCGACGTGCAGCGCGCGGGCGTCCAGCGGCAAGGCTCCGAAAGCACTCATCGAATCGATGAGGTAGCCTTTGCCGTATTTGGCCGCGAGAGCGCCGATCTGCACAATGGGATTGAGGATCCCCGAGGTTGTCTCGCAGTGAATGGTGAAAACGTGAGTAATCGAGGGCGTGGCCTTCAGAATAGCTTCGACTTCTTTTAAATCCGGCGGTGTGTCTTCGCCGGTTTCGTGAACAACCGTTTCGCGTCCGGCAATGTCGAGAATCCGTTTGGCCCGGCGCCCGTACGCACCGTTAATGAGAACCAGAACCTTACCTGCAGGCGGCACAAAGCTTGTGAGCATGGCCTCGACGGCAAAAGTCCCCGAGCCTTGCATCGGCACTGTTACGTAATCGTCTCCACCGTTGGCTATCTCGCACAGCCGTGTCAGCACGGCCTTGTTAATAGCGATGAAGTTCGCATCGCGCGAACCCCAGTCGTGAACCATCGCGGCCTTGACGGTGCGCGATGTAGTCAGCGGGCCCGGTGTGAGAAGGAACGGATCACCTGTTTCGGAGGCTGCCGGCTTCGAGTGCGTGGAATGTGTCATCGAGAGTCTATCCTGCGTTGGGCGTGTAGCCTCAAGTGTGCTGCACTGGAATAATGCTAAGGCAAGCCATAAAGATAGTCAATATGTCACAGTAAACCACATGCAACTTATTGTATCGACGTCATGATGGCTTACATTAGACGCATCAATACCAGCCCGACGATAGTGAGTGTCGCCGAAACGGCTCGTACCCACGTGAGTGGCTCCTTTAGGACAAAGACGGCAATAAGTCCCGCAAACAATATGCTTGTTTCTCGAACTGCAGCGACCAAGGCGATGGGTGCCACGGTCATGGCCCAGATGACGATCCAGTAGGCCCCCAGGGACATGGCGCCGCCAGCCATTCCGGGCAGCAGAAAGCTCAAAGCAGGCTTGATTCCTTTAACGCCCTTGCGCCACAGGCAGAAAATTAGCATCGGGAAGGTGTCCGCGACGAAAAGCGCAGCGGCATAAGCGTTCACATTATCCGATATGCGCGCGCCAATGCCGTCGACCACCGTGTACGCGGCGATGGTCGCTGCGGTAAGCAGGGCGCAGCCCACAGCGGTACGGCTCGGTGCCGTCATGCGCCGGTGCCCTCGCAGTGAAATAAGCACGACTCCTATGCCCAGCAGCGCAATACCCGCGACATTGCCCGGGCTTATATGGTCCTGTAATGCAAGCAAGGAGATGCATGCTGTGATCAGCGGCGCCGAGCCGCGGGCGATGGGGTAAATTTGCCCCATATCCGCGCGTCGATACGCTTCGGACAGAGAGAGGTAGTAAGCAAAATGGATCAGCACGGACGCGCCTACCCACGGCCACGCTTCCAGGCGTGGCAAGCCGGTGATTAATAAGGCTGGCAGCGCGATTACCCCGCATGCGACACAGATCAGCGTCATGGCCAGGAATGGATCGAGCTTGATCTTGATGAGCCCGTTCCAGCCGGCGTGAAGCACCGCCGCAGACAACACGGCGAAGAAGACCCCAAGGGTCATCGTGTCAGGCGAACTCATGGTTTCGCTACGATGACTTCCCAGTGTTGGGCGGAAGCGGCGCGGGCGATCGACTCTGGCGGCAACTCGTCGACAATCAACCCGGCAATGTGTGCCACGGAGGTAATCAACACCGGCGTGCTGTGTTCAAATTTGGAATGATCGGCGAGCACGTATACCTTCTGCCCCGCCTTCATCATCGCGTGCCTTTGCTCGGCGGCGAGTCGCGAATAATCGGTGAATTCGCCTTCTGGCGAAATGCCGCCCACACCGAGAAAGACAATGTCAACGCGGAAATGGGCCAGCGCTGCAATGGTCTCCACGCCGAATGCCGCCTCGTCATTGGGATCAATTTGGCCGCCCAACATAATGACCTTCACTCTGGGCGCACGGCACAACATGGTGGCGATGGGCAGGCTGTTGGTGATGACCGTCAAATCGTTGAGTTCCAACAGTGCGGCGCCCATGCTGAATGTGGTCGAGCCCGAGTCGATTAGTACGACCATTCCGTCGCTGACCAGGCTAGCCGCTTGCCGCCCGATCGCCTGTTTGCCGGCGGTGTTCGCGCTCACGCGTGTGGCAAGTGACGGTTCGTTCACGAGTCGCCTGGCCGCGCCACCGTGCACGATGTTCGCTCGCCCTTGTCCGGCTAGCGCCTTGATGTCTCTGCGGATAGTCTCGCGCGAAACCCCGAGCCGGGTGGCCAGATCAGCGACGCTGACCGACCCGTCTGCATCAAGTGCCTGCGAAATGTGGTCGATACGGCTGACGGCGAGTTGACGATTCATAAGGGTCGAATTCCGAGGGAGACGCGAATTTTATGTGACATTTTAAGATAGGTGCTGTAAGCCTGATGGAAGGTTGCCGTAGTGACAAAGGCCGGTTTCAGGCTAAGCGGATGCTCCTGCCGCCCAAATGATTTTTTAAGATCATGCGTGAATATGTTGTATTAAGTGGTTTTTTGAGGCAATCTATGAATATATAAACATTTCAACACTAAACACGAGGAAACTCAACCCATGTCAGCGAATATTCCCCAGCACGCCCGGGTGGTGATCGTCGGCGGTGGCATTATCGGCTGCTCTGTTGCTTACCACCTAACGAAGATGGGCTGGACCGACGTGGTCCTGCTCGAACAAGGTCAACTCTCTTGTGGCACGACTTGGCACGCCGCTGGTCTCGTAGGACAGTTGCGTGCCCAAGAGAGCATGACGAAGTTGATTCGCTATTCAACCGCGCTTTACGCCGAACTGGAAGCCGACACAGGTTTGGCGACCGGCTGGAAGCAATGTGGTTCGCTGTCGGTGGCACGTACGGCTGAGCGCATGACGCAACTCAAACGCACCGCCGCCGTGGCGCGCGCGTATGAGGTGGAGTGCAATGTAATAGGCCCGAGGGAGGCCGGCGAACTATGGCCGGTGATGAGGACAGACGATTTGCTGGGAGCGGTCTGGCTGCCTGGCGACGGCAAGGCAAACCCGACCGATCTAACTCAGGCGCTTGCGCGCGGCACCCGCATGCGGGGGGGACGCATTGTTGAAAACACTCGGGTAACGACCATCCACACGCGTCAGACGCCGGGCGGGCGGGAGGTGAGTGGCCTTGCGTGGCGTAACAAGGACGGTGAAGAAGGTGCCATCGAGGCAGAAATTGTCGTCAATTGCGCAGGCCAATGGGCCAAAGCGCTTGGCAGACTGGCCGACGTTGCGGTGCCGCTGCATTCGGCCGAACACTACTATATTGTGACCGAACGCATTGAAGGCGTGCATCCCGATCTACCGGTAATGCGCGATCCGGACGGCTATATTTATTTTAAGGAAGAAGTGGGCGGCCTCGTGATGGGCGGCTTTGAGCCCAACGCAAAGCCGTGGGGCATGGACGGGATTCCCGACAACTTCGAATTCCAATTGCTGCCAGACGATTGGGATCAGTTTCAGATCTTGATGGAAAATGCGCTGCAGCGGGTCCCCGCACTCGAAACTGCGCAGATCAAGCAGTTCTACAACGGGCCAGAGTCGTTTACGCCGGACAATAATTTTATTCTTGGCGAAGCGCCCGAACTGCGGCATTTTTTTGTCGGAGCGGGCTTCAATTCCATGGGTATCGCGTCGGCGGGCGGGGCAGGGATGGCGTTGGCCGAATGGATTATCGCAGGTACGCCAACAATGGACCTGTGGCCCGTGGACATTCGTCGCTTCGCGCGCTTTAACGCCAATGACACCTGGCTGCACGATCGCATTAAGGAAACGCTGGGTCTGCACTACGCCATGCCCTGGCCTAACCGCGAGCTCGACACCGCTCGTCCGTTTCGACGTTCTCCGCTCTACACTCAGTTGCGCGACGAAGGCGCCTGCTTTGGTAGCAAGATGGGATGGGAACGCCCCAATTTCTTTGCGCCCAGCCCCGAGCAGGCGCGCATCGACTACACGTTCGGCCAGCAGAATTGGCTTGCATGGAGTGGCGCGGAGCACCGGGCCTGCCGCGAGGCCGTGGCGTTGTTCGACATGAGTTCGTTTTCCAAATTCCTGGTAAAGGGCCGTGATGCTCAAGCTGTGCTGCAATATATCGTTGCCAACGATGTTGACGTTCCACCCGGAACGACTGTTTACACGGGCATGTTCAATGACCGCGGTACCTATGAATCCGATTTCACGCTATGCCGGCTGGCCTACGACCAATACCTGATCGTCACCGGGTCGGCGCAAACCACGCGCGATTTCGACTACATTGAAAAACAGATTCCGCAGGATCAGCACTGCACGCTGGTCGATGTGACCGGCCAGTATGCGGTGCTGGCAGTCATGGGGCCGCGTGCGCGCGATCTGTTGCAGAGCGTGTCCAAAGCGGACTGGAGCAACGCCTCGTTTGCGTTCGGTCAGAGCCGCGAGGTCGATCTGGGCTACGCAACCGTGCGCGCAACGCGTCTGACCTACGTGGGCGAACTGGGATGGGAGCTATACGTGCCAGTCGAATTCGCCGTCGGTGTATACGAAATGCTTCACGCGGCGGGTAAGCCGTTTGGCCTGGTCAACGCGGGTTATTACGCCATCGATTCGCTGCGTATCGAGAAAGGCTACCGCGCATGGGGACGCGAACTGACGCCCGATTACAACCCGTTCGAAGCTGGACTCCAATTTGCCTGCAAACTTAAAAAAGATATCCCGTTTCGCGGTCGCGACGCCTTGATGAAACTACGCGAGCAGCCGGTGTGTCGGCGCATGGTCGTGTTGACGGTTGATGGCGCGACGCAGCACATGTTGTGGGGCGGTGAGGCGATTTTGCGCAATGGGAAGGCAGTCGGTTTTGTTACCTCGGCGGCCTTCGGGCACACGCTGGGCTGCCCGGTGGCTATGGGCTATGTCAACAACCCAGATGCTGCGGCCAGTGTTGATTATCTCAGCACGGGGCACTACGCGATTGATGTCGCAGGTGAAACGCTGCCTGCAACGCTTCATTTGAAAGCACCTTATGACCCGCGCTCGGAGCGCGTGAAAGCCTGACACGGAACAGGAGCCCTCGTGCTTCAGACCATGATCACCCTGGTGGGGGCCGTTGCGTTGCACCATCGCGGGCACGGGTTTAGGCCGGCCTTGGTGCCACCACTGCTTTACGGAGCACCACTGCCACAGGTTTGATGCTCTCGGGCTTAGCGGCGGGAGCAATCGTCGAACTGGCGCTGGCCCTTTATCGGGCTGGGCTTGACGCTGCTGGCCCTGCACCAAATGCTTGACGTGACGATTCCGTATCAGGATGCGTCCGCCCTTCGCTTCTTCCGTCTCGATCTTATACGTGAGCTTAAGCGCTTAAACGCTCATCTGGTTGCTGGCGCGGTACGTCCGATTCTGGAACGGTAGGGCGGCTTGCCAGCGGGCCGTATCGCCCTACGGGCTTTACAGGTCGTGGCGCGGTAATTGGCTGTGCATGCTGTATGTCCGGTTCGGTGCTTAGGCCCTGCAGTGATGACTCATCCGGTTAAACTTCGTATTCACTGTCCTGGCTGGCAATCGGGAGCCCGAAGGCCATAAACCTTAGAATTGAACGTTAATTTGTGAATACTTCCGGCTCATCCATCCCTGATCTGTCCGATATGCGGCCCGACGACTGGGTTGAACACTGGTTGCCGCACGCATGGGGCCCTTATGCGCGGCTGTGTCGCCTGGATCGCCCTGTGGGTACCTGGCTGACCTTGCTGCCGTGCCTGGCGGCACTGGTGCAGGCTGCCGACGGCTGGCCAACGCTCTGGCGCCTATTCATTTTTTCCCTGGGTGCCTTATTGATGCGAGGCATAGGCTGCACTATCAATGATATCTGCGATCGCGATATTGACAAGAAGGTCGAACGCACCCGTTTTCGTCCCCTTACCAGCGGCCGGATAAGCCTGAGAAATGCGTTGTATTTTTTGCTCGGACAGTTGCTGGTCTGTGCTTCGCTGTTGCTGGCGATCAATGCCTATAGCCGCTGGCTAGCGGTCTTGTTACTGCCTATCGTGGCGGTATACCCTTTATGCAAGCGTTTTACCTACTGGCCGCAGGTGGTGCTGGGCATAGGCTTTAACTGGGGCATGTTGATGGCCTGGTCCGACACGCGCGATGTCGTACCGCTGGCTGCGGTCGCCATGTGGGTCGGAGCAGTACTTTGGCAGGTCGGATACGACTCGATCTATGCTTATGTAGATGTGCGAGACGACAAGGAATTGGGCCTTCATTCTACCGCCATGCGCTTTGCCGACAGGGGCAAGCAGTGGATCAGCGGCTTTTATATTGCCACTATTATGCTGTGGTCGTTTGCGGGTGTTGCACTAAATATGGCCTGGGGTTATTACGTGATTCTGGCCGTGATCGCCGCGCATTTCCTGTGGCAAATGTACCTCTTCAATCTGGCTCGTCCCGACCGCAATTTTATGCTGTTTCGCGCCAATATCTGGATAGGCGTGCTGATGGTTGCCGCAGCCTTGGGGGGCACCCTGCCGGGTTGACGTGTAGCGGCACCCCTTGGGTCTTTGGGCTGGTTGTCAGGCAATGCGTGCAAGCTTGCGCTACAGTTATGTCTACATGAACATCGTACGGATAAAAGCCGGACCGGGTAGCGGCCAAGGCAAGAAACCTGCAAGGAGGCGCGGTCATGGTGGCTCAGACACCACACATTACAAACTTGGAGTTCGATTACATTATTGTGGGCGCGGGTTCTGCGGGCTGCCTGCTGGCCAATCGTTTGTCGGCTAATCCGGCGCATCGCGTTCTGCTGCTTGAGGCCGGCGGCCGGGATAACTGGCGCTGGATTCATATTCCGGTAGGTTATCTGTATTGCATAGGCAATCCGCGCACCGACTGGTGCTATCGCACGCAGCCCGATCCGGGCATCAATAATCGCAGCCTGGGCTACCCGCGCGGACGTGTTCTGGGCGGCAGTTCTTCGATCAATGGCATGCTCTACTTGCGCGGCCAGGCCGCCGATTACGACGGCTGGGCAGCGCTGGGCAATTCTGGTTGGGGCTGGGAAGACGTTTTCCCGGTGTTCAAGCGTGTCGAAGATCATCATGGCGGCAGCAGCGAGTTTCATGGCGCGTCGGGCACGTGGCGCGTCGAACGCCAGCGCTTGTCCTGGGAGGTGCTCGATGCTTTTCGCCAGGCGGCGTCGCAAGCGGGCATCCCGTCCGTTGATGATTTCAATCGAGGCGACAATGAAGGCTGCGCCTATTTCGAGGTTAATCAACGCCGCGGCGTGCGCTGGACGGCCGCCAAGGCGTTCTTGCACCCGGTTGCCAACCGCAGCAATTTAACAGTGCTTATCGGCGCACAAGCAGAGCGCATTGTTTTTGCAGAGCGTAGAGCGCGGGGAGTCAGCTTTGTGCAAGATGGTCAGAAACTGTTTGCCAGCGCTCGCACCGAGGTCGTTTTGTCGGCGGGTTCCATAGGTTCGGCGCAATTGCTGCAGGTCTCGGGAGTTGGGCCGGGAGCTTTGTTGCAGTCGCTGGGCATACCTGTCGTGCACGACTCGGTCGGTGTCGGGCAAAATCTGCAAGATCACTTGCAATTGCGCATGATTTATAAAGTACAAAACGCCAAAACCTTAAATACCATGGTTTCCTCGTGGTGGGGCAAGGCTCAGATGGGCCTGCAATATGCACTGCAAAAAAGCGGACCTCTATCGATGGCGCCATCTCAGCTGGGGGCGTTTGCCCGCTCAAGCCCGGATCGAAGTCGCGCCAACCTCGAATATCATGTCCAGCCCCTGTCGCTGGAAAAATTTGGTGACGCCTTGCACGAATTTCCGGCGATCACTGCGTCGGTCTGCAACCTGCAGCCCACCAGTCGCGGGCACGTGCAAATCACCACGCCACGGACCACCGACGCGCCCAATATTCTGTGCAACTATCTGCACACGGAGGAAGATCGCCGGGTTGCAGCCGACAGCATTCGGCTGACGCGTAAAATCTTGATGCAACCTGCCATGGCTAAGTACCGACCGCAAGAATACAAGCCTGGCCCGCAGGCAGACACGCAAGCTCAGCTTGAATCGGCGGCGGGCGACATTGGCACCACTATTTTTCACCCTGTGGGCACCTGCAAGATGGGGGTTGATTCGACGGCGGTGGTTGATCCCGAATTGCGAGTGTTGGGCGTGCAAGGCTTGCGTGTCATTGACGCTTCAATCATGCCAACCATTACCTCCGGCAATACGAATTCGCCCACCATCATGATTGCCGAGAAGGGTGCTCAGTTTATGCTGGCCTCAAACTGACGTTAGGCTGAATATTTGTGCGACAATTTGTGTTGCCTTGGTTTTGGCAGTCACCAGAGCTGCCACCACATTTACGCGCTGTCTCCCAACAGGTTATAAATGCCAGATTTAATTGAACTGATTGCCACCGTATTGTTCGCAATCGCAATTATCCATACGTTTTCCGTTCCAGTTTTTGCTCGCTTGGCGCATCGCAATGGTCGCCATTCGGGTTTATGGCACATGCTCTCTGAAGTTGAAGCGGTGTTTGGCGTATGGGCATTTATTCTTTTGGTGATAATGGCTTTGATCAAGGGCACGGGTGTCGCCGTGGCCTATATTGATACACGCAATTTCACCGAACCCGCCTTTGTGTTTGCCATTATGGTTGTTGCAGCCAGTCGTCCCATATTGGAGCTGGTCGGCACGGTGGTGCAAGGCGCTGCCCGATTTTTGCCGTTTCGCACCGAGCTGGCGACTTATTTTCTGACCCTTTCGCTGGTGCCGCTGTCGGGTTCTTTCATCACCGAGCCGGCCGCCATGACTCTGGCGGCCTTATTGTTGCGCGATGGTTACTTCAGGCATTCCGAACAAGCCGGATTCAAGTATATGACGCTGGGGGTGTTGTTTGTCAACGTGTCGATAGGCGGAGTTCTTACTTCGTATGCTGCGCCGCCCGTGTTGATGGTGGCTCATACCTTTGGTTGGGATGCTGCCTACATGGCAACGCATTTCGGCTGGCGCGCGGCCTGCGCCGCCGTGATCAACGCTGCCGTCTTGACGCTGATCTGCCGCAAACACCTGTTAAGCGGCGAATTGGGGTCTGGGCAGGACATCGACGCAGACCGGCCGAATCAGCAGGAACCTGCTGTCGCTGCGCCGCGCGCGCCTGTGCCGCCGATAGTCATGGCCGTTCATCTGCTGTTTCTTTTAGCCGTTGTGCTGGCCGCCCATCACCCCATTATTTTCCTTGGCCTGCTGATGTTCTTCATAGGCTTTACCGAAGCATATAAGCGCCATCAGGATATCCTGATGATCAAGGAAGGCCTGCTGGTGGGTTTTTTTCTGGCTGGCCTGGTGGTGCTGGGAGGCTTGCAAAAATGGTGGTTGCAGGATTTGCTGGCTGGCTTGCAGCCCGTTGTGCTCTATTGGGGAGCCACCGCGTTGACCGCGGTGACCGATAACGCCGCCCTGACGTATTTGGGGTCAATGGTCCAAGGCACCAGCGACTTGTGGCGCTACATGCTGGTCGCGGGAGCCGTAACCGGGGGCGGACTGACCGTTATTGCCAACGCGCCCAATCCGGCGGGCTTTTCGATCTTGAAGAATTACTTTCCTGATGGCACCATTTCGCCTCTCAAGCTGTTGGCAGCCGCCGCCATTCCCACGCTCGTGGCCGCCTTCATGTTCTTGTTGCCAAATTCGTTTATCTGATCTGACTTCAATCGTGAATCGCATGTGCATCGCGTTCGCGTTGGTCGCAACGGCCTTTTAATGTGCTGCGCCGATAACATGCGCTTTCTGGGGTGCTATGAGCCGGTCGAAGTGCATGACGCTTCTGTGCTGAGCCGTGTAAGCATCCCACGCAGGTATGTCTGCATGATTCGGATTGCCGCAATAAGCGAACGCTATCCAGGCTTTCTGCATGGCGCTGGCCAACCCGTGGAACTCCGGCTCGTTCAGCCCGCGAAGCATCGGCGCTTCGGTCCACTGCTCCAGATTGTGGAACACAAACGGTATTTCCAGGCAATGACATGATTCCAAGCCATTGGGCGATTGCCAGTCGAATTGGTAGACATACGAAGCCTGCCCTTTCTCGCTGAACACTTCGGCCAAGCGCAGGGAGTCGCGTCTGAAGACCTTGTCGGTATACAGATCGCCTAACAGAGCAGCGGAGGTTTGCAGTGCTCGCCTTTGCCGATATGAGTTCAAATAATAGGAAGCTTCATCGCCAAACTCCGCGCGAAACAGGTCCTCGATAGTCTGCTTGTCTGCATGCTGTATTTTGGCGTCGAAGTAATAGAAAGCCGCCATTTCTTCCCGTGTCGTTCCGATAAGCAGGTCTACGTTGATCTTGCGCCCCGCATCAAGGCTGTCGATCAGTTCGCTGGAAATGAAATGGCCATCGCGCACGAGCCAAAATGGCGGTTTGGTTTGGGCAAGCTTGTGCTCGGCCATACCGAGAGATTGCTGCGCGGCCAGAAGTTGCGCAACCGGCAATTGTTTAAGCTTTTGAGCTTCTTGCTGACTTATGCCAAGAATTTTCAGAAAAGAATGTGCCGTTTTTTCTGCTTCTTCAGGAGGGCTGAACAGCCTGCCCAGTGAAGCGCTTTGCAACACCGTGCGCCGGAACAGTCCGTCCAGGCCTGGCATGGTCAGCAAGGCCGCGATTGACGCGCCCCCCGCCGATTGCCCCACCAACGTCATGTTGTCCGGGTCACCGCCGAAATCCTCAATATAGTTCTTGATCCATTGCACCGCCAGCAACTGGTCCTTCAGGCCAAGATTGCCGTCGCTTAAGCCTGGCAGATACAGAAAGCCCAGAGCCCCCAACCGGTAATTGATTCCGACGGTTACGACGTCGCCGTTTCTAGCCAGGTTTTCTCCCGAGTACCAGGGCAGTGACCCTGCGCCGCTCGTAAAGGCACCACCATGCAGCCAAATCATGACTGGCCGCTTGGTGGCCATTGAACGGGGGGCGCAGATAGTCAGGCTCAGGCAGTTTTCGTCTTGGGCCAGCGTGAAGTCCCCCATGGCTGCAGCCAGACGCGATTTATTTTGAGGCGCAATGGGCCCGTTGTGCGTTGCATCGTATTCGCCTTCCCAACGCCCGACAGGTTCAGGTGGGCAAAAGCGCAAATCACCAACCATGGGTTGGCCGTACGGTACGCCGCGATAGACGCATACATTGTCAACGATTGTTCCTTTAATCGTGCCCAGACGCGTTGTGACATGGCACTCTGAATTGTTTTGTATCTGGCTCATATTCTGGCCTTCAAAATTGATTTGAAAAATACGGTTGATCTATTTGGTGACTGGAAATCTCTTTTCGAGAGGCGTCAGGATTAAGCGGTCGCCCAGCATGAAAATGAAAACAATGGAAAAACAAACGGCCAGGAACGTGACTGTTTCAGCGGTCGACTGGGCGCGCAGCATCATGTACCCAAGCCCATTGGGGGCTCCTAGTAATTCTGAAACCAGAGCGATTTTCCAAGCTATTCCGTAAGATATTTTTATGGCGGCTAGTATAAAAGGCATCAATAGGCGCAGGTTTATCTTGAGCCAGATTCTTGTCGAAGTTCGCGTAAAGCTCCTTCCCATTTCCAGCAGTTCTTTGTCAAGCGAACGGAACCCCTGGTCGATGTTGATGAGGCAAAAGGGGATCAATATAGCTACCTGCACGAAAACGACCCCGAAGTTACCTGCTTCGAACCATATCGAGGCCAATATGGCCCAGCCAATCGATGGAAATGAGTTTAAGAACGGCTTGATGCGCTCGCTGATAATACCCTCGAATACAGGGGCGGTGTTGGCAATCAGAGCCAGGACCCCACCAATAAGACAAGCAATGAGAACGGACAGAATTACCCGCAAAGTGGACACGAGAGCATTGTCCAGAAAATCTTTGTCGGTCAGCAGTTCGAGCAGTTTTTTAGCGACTGCGAGTGGGCCTGGCAGGACGAAGTCGGGCAAGCCTTGTGCGGTTATCCACCAAATTAACAGGAAGAGAATAACCAGCAGTTCGCCCAGAAAGCGTTCGAACAAAGTTTTTTGCCAATTTTGAGGGCATTTAAATTTTTGCATACTCTTCAAGGCGAGCCTGTACCGGTTTAAAGAAGAAGCGTTCGGTGCTGTACACAAAAGCGACAATTAAAAATATGATGACGAATATGGTCGTGGTGTCGTAATCTTGGCGTGCCAGATTAATTAAATAGCCCAGGCCCGAATTACCGCCAAACAGTTCCGCGGCAAGCGTAACCTTCCAGGCCACGCCGAACATCAGCCTCAACGTGGCGAAAATATACGGATACAGCAAAGGTAGAATGATTTTTCGCAGGCTCCGGACATGATTGCGCGAAAAGCTCCGCCCCATTTCCAGCAACTCCGAATCGAGGTTGTTCAGGCCGCTATTCAAGTTGATCAAGGCAAACGGAATTAGGACTGCACTAATGGCAAAAATGACCGATATAGAGTTGATTCCAAACCACATGCCTGCCAGCAACGCCCATCCGACCCCCGAGAATGAGCCCAGAAATGCACCGAATCGCTGGTGGATCGCAAAGCGCAAGACCGGAAAATAATAGGCGTTCAGGGCCAGGACGGCACCGATGAGGAAAGACAGGAATATCGCCATGCCCACGTGATAAAGCGAGAAACCAAGTTGCTCCAATAGATTCAAATCGGACAGGAACTTCACTACCCCACGCAAAACGGCCAAAGGGCTTGGCATCTGGTACGACGGGCTGAACGACGAGAGCAGGCCCCAGCCTGCCAGGCACAAAATCGTAAACGCATGAGTGGTGATCGTTTTGCGGGACATAATGCAGCGGGTGCCTTGCTTTATGCCTTGACTTTCAGTTTGACCCACAGAAACGATTCTGCCGGCGCCGCCTTCTTTATGACCCCCAGTTCTTCCGACAGTTCGTAAAACTTGTCGATAGCCGCAGCGTGCTCTTTGGTGAAATCGCCCGGCACATCCGCAACGTTGCCGAACCACCAGTCGAAAAACGCGGGGTCCATGCTGTTTTTCTGCGCTACTGAGCTGAAGACCTCTTTGCGGTGGCTCAAGGCGTATTTGATCGATTCGTCAAACATCCTGATAAATTCCAGATAGGCATCTGGCTCGGCGCTGAGCTTTTCGGGGTACGACACATTAACGGCACTCACAAACTGCATTTTGAACATTTCAATGTTGTCCCTGGCCGTTTCTGCGATGGTTCGGTATTCACCCGAACGAATGGCCTTATAGGCCTGACTGTGGATCAGAGTAGCGGCATCTATACTGTCTCGCGACAAGGCGGCGGGCAAATTCGAGGCGGGAATCTGCAACTGCTTCAGGTCGCCACCCTGCAGATTGGTATTGATCCCGTATTTTTTCTGCAGCGCTATCCGGACCTGCGTATAGCCGGTGGATTTCAGGCTGTATGAGCCGAGAATCTTGCCGCGTAACTCTTTCGGATTTTGCAAGGGGCTGTCTTTCTTAACCCAGATACCCCCGCCCAAGCCGCCTTTGGACTGGCGCAGAGCCGTGTTCAGGATGCGCAACTCCAGACCTCTGGAGGCGGCGGCGGGCAGACCGATCACGGCCGTCATGATGACGTCGTACTGTTTGGACGATGTGGATTGAAGTAGCTGAGGAATGGCCAGCGATTTGGCCTCTACTTCGATCAGATCCGATTTCACTTTGCCGTTGTTGATGGCCCATACCACCGCGTCGTAAGCCGGGTCGAGCAAATACGCGTACGAGATTTTTTTTCTTGCGGCCTGAGCGTAACCAGGCCTGGCCACCGTCATTAAACTGGGAAACGCGATGGCCGCCATTTTCAATAAGTTCCGTCTGTTCATGTGCAGCTCCTGCTTATGCGATTGAGTGGTTTTCGGTACCGGATTCGATGGATTTGAATGTATGAAGCAGTCGGTCGCGATGCGAAGCGAGAGTCGAAGACGTCAGATTCCGCGGCCGAGCCTCTTCGAGTGGAAATTCTTCTTTGACCGACGTGGGCTTTTTCGTGAGAAGGATGATTCTGTCGGCCAGTTGCAATGCCTCTTCAATGTCATGAGTGACAAACACGATTGTCTTGCCGGTTTTTTGCCATATTTGTTCTATTTCCGATCGCATTTTCTTTCGAGTAGTGGGATCGAGGGCAGAGAAAGGCTCGTCCATAAAGATGATTTCGGGGTCTACCGCGAGTGCCCTGGCAATGGCGACCCGCTGTCTTTCGCCGCCCGACAATATGGAAGGGTACTTCTGAATATCTTTTGACAGGCCAACCATAGACAACAATTCAAGCGCTTTTTGTTCCCGGCCCTTTTTATTTTTTGAGCCAAATCGTAATTCCATTCCGAGAAGTACATTTCCGAGCGCGTTGCGCCAAGATACTAGGCGGGGCGACTGGAAAACATACGAGATCCGGGACCAGGCGAGCGAAGGGTTCTGGCCCATGATTTGCACAGTTCCGGCAGTGATGGGCAGCAACCCTCCCATAATTCTCAGGCTTGTTGATTTGCCGCAGCCCGATGGCCCCAGCAAACAGACGAATTCTCCTTTTTTTACCTGAAAGCTAAGGCGGTCGTATATTTTTTGTCCGCCAAGTTCTACCACGACATCCCGAAAGTCAATAACAACGTCTCTTGTCTCTGTGCTCATGTCATTTCTTTGTTTTTGCGCGAAAGCCTTCAGTGGAGGCTTTTTGCGGTCCGTTCACTGCGCGGATATGGCTACGTTGGCCGGTAATTTGGCACTTGTAGTGCTTAACTATTTTCGAATGCGGACTTTGTTCGATCTTAAATTAATTGCGCAGCAGTGTCGATGCTTCTTGTATTTCTATTTAGATGGTGGGTATTCGTGCAGACCGCCTTGCCGCCGGAGGGTGGCTGTTTCCGGCCTCGATACCGCGCTTCGAATGAAAAACGGCTAAAATCAAATGGTTTTATGATGATTGGCTGTTTTTTAACGAGCTTGATCGAGCCACCGCCCATGATGCCGTTTGGCAAGGGCGGCTTTGGCGTTGCCACCGTCTTTTTGACATTGTCGCGAGCCACGTTTCATGCGCACTGTTTTTGTACGAGAGGACAAGCCAGCTTCAGGTCAGGCTTTTCAAGGATTTTTGGTGCCTATTTACGCTTACAAATGCAGCGCCTGCGGTCACGAGCAGGATGTACTGCAAAAAATGTCGGATCCGCGGTTAACGGTATGTCCGCAGTGCGGTCAAAGTACCTATGTGAAGCAAGTTACTGCGGCGGGTTTTCAACTTAAGGGCACGGGCTGGTATGTGACCGATTTTCGCGGCAACGACAGCAAGCCGGAATCTGGTCACACGCATTCGACCAACGGTCACGGGTCCTCGTCCTCGGAGGCTCACGGCGGAGCAGGGGGGCATGCTTCGACCAGTAGCGATCCAAGTTCCGGCGGTTCGGCCGCCAACGGTTCATCGTCACCGTCGCATGCCGAGAACAAATCGGCTGCGCCCAAGACAACTGCGGCGCCTGCGGCACCGTCGCCATCGTCGGCCGCCGCTGCGCCGAAACACTAGGAATACATGCGTTTCTTCAAGCGATACTTTATTACCGGCTTGCTGATCTGGATCCCGCTGGTCATCACCATCTGGGTGATCACGCTTTTGATCCGGACGATGGATAGCTTCGTACCCAATTTTCTGTCATCGCATGCGCTGTTCGGAGTGCGGATTCCGGGGTTTCCTGTAATCCTTGTGCTGGTAGTGGTGCTGGTCACGGGTTTGCTCGGTGCCAATTTCATTGGCCGCGCCTTTGTTGATCGCTGGGAAAAACTGCTGGGTCGCATTCCTCTGGTGCGCTCCATCTACAATTCGGTCAAGCAGGTCAGCGATACGGTCTTGGCCCCCAATGGTCAGGCGTTTCGCGAAGCCGTGCTAGTGCAATATCCACGCCAGGGTTCCTGGACCATTGCCTTTCTGACCGGATCGCCCAGCGGCGAGGTGGCGGCTTACCTGCCGGGCCGACACGTAAGCGTGTACGTGCCCACAACACCAAACCCTACCTCGGGCTTTTTTCTGATGATGCCGCGCGAAGATGTGCATATTCTGGATATGAGTGTCGACACCGCGCTCAAGTACATCGTCTCCATGGGGGTGGTTGCGCCTGCGCTGGGCAAGTCTCCAGACCATAGCGTTGCGGCGGCGCACGAGATGGCCGATCATGTGGCAGATACGCCTGATCAACGGCCTCCAGCCTGAATTCAAGAATTTTTTACACGGAGTATTCTTCATGCGTACCTGCTACACCGGCGAGGTTTCTGCAAGCTATTTGGATCAAACAGTCACCTTGTTTGGTTGGGTGCATCGTCGCCGTGACCACGGGGGCGTTATTTTTATCGATTTGCGCGACCGTGCAGGTCTGGCGCAGATTGTGGTCGACCCCGATAACGTTGCGGCTTTCGAAATCGCGGAAAAATTGCGCAACGAGTTTTGCGTGCGCATCACAGGTCTGGTCCGCCGGCGCCCCGAAGGCACGACCAATAGCGAGCTGGCTTCGGGTGAGGTTGAAGTGTTGTGCCGCGAAATTGAAATCCTCAATCCATCGGTCACGCCACCGTTTCAGCTCGATGACGACAATTTGTCTGAAACCACGCGTCTGACGCACCGCGTCCTGGACCTGCGTCGCCCTCAAATGCAGCACAATCTTATGCTGCGTTATCGCGTGTCGATCGAAGTGCGCAAATATCTGGATGCCTTGGGTTTTATTGATATTGAAACCCCCATGCTTACCAAAAGTACGCCCGAGGGTGCACGCGACTACCTGGTGCCTTCACGTGTAAATGCGGGGCAGTTTTTTGCCTTGCCGCAATCGCCGCAGCTTTTTAAACAGTTGTTGATGGTGGCAGGCTTTGATCGATACTACCAAATTACGAAATGTTTTCGAGATGAAGACCTGCGCGCCGATCGTCAGCCTGAATTCACGCAAATCGATTGCGAGACGTCGTTTCTAAACGAAGAGCAGATCCGCGAAATCTTCGAAGGCATGATTCGACACGTTTTTAGTACGGTCCAAAAGGTAGAGTTGCCTGCCGTTTTCCCTACCATGACCTGGGAAGAGGCCATGCGTCGTTATGGTTCGGACAAACCTGACTTGCGCGTCACGCTCGAGTTCACCGATGTGTCTGACCTGATGCGCAGTGTGGACTTCAAGGTGTTTTCGGGTCCGGCTAACGATACGGGCAGCCGCGTTGTAGCTTTGCGCGTGCCAGGCGGAGCAGCCTTGCCGCGCAGCGAAATTGATGCCTACACGAAGTTTGTGGGCATATACGGTGCGAAGGGCTTAGCGTATATCAAGGTGAATGATGTCACCTCCATTCCCGATGGATTGCAGTCGCCCATTGTCAAGAACATCCATGGCCAAGTGCTTATTCAGTTGCTCGAGCGCACAGGCGCGCAAAGTGGCGACCTGATTTTCTTTGGTGCAGACAAGACCAAAGTGGTCAACGACGCTATGGGCGCTTTGCGCGTCAAGATCGGTCACAGCGAATTTGGCAAGAAGGCCGGCTTGTTCGTGCCAGGCTGGAAGCCCTTGTGGGTTGTTGACTTTCCTATGTTTGAGTACGATCAGGCCGAAGGTCGTTATTTTGCCGCGCATCATCCTTTTACCAGCCCTAAGGACGGCCACGAGGACTATCTCGAAAGTGATCCAGCGCGCGCGCTAGCCAAGGCCTATGACATGGTTCTGAACGGGTGGGAGATTGGCGGCGGTTCGGTGCGTATCCATCGCGCCGATATACAGAACAAGGTTTTCCGCGCGTTGAATATCGATGCTGAAGAGGCACGTAATAAATTCGGGTTTCTGCTCGATGCACTGCAATATGGTGCTCCTCCGCATGGCGGGGTGGCTTTTGGGCTGGATCGTCTGGTGACCATGATGGCCGGTGCCGAGTCGATTCGCGATGTGATTGCTTTTCCAAAGACCCAACGCGCGCAATGCCTGCTGACCCAAGCGCCTTCGGCTGTCGACGAGAAGCAATTACGTGAGCTGCATATCCGTCTGCGCAGTGCCGAGTGATTCTTAGAACCTGGGTGTTTTACCGGATCGCTTTAAGACTGTAGAGGTGTACGATTAAAGGCGCCACTGCGCGAAACATGATAGAGGCTGCCCGTGTCCGTACTTCGTATCGTCAGTTACAACATTCATAAAGGCCGGTCTGCGACGGGCAGTCGCGAGTGTCTGCCCGATTTGCGACTGGGTTTGTATGGCTTGCGTGCCGATTTGCTGTTCCTGCAAGAGGTTCAGGGGCGCAACCAACGTCACATCAGTCTGGATGCGCAGCATGAGTCGCTTGCGGCGGCGCTACGCATGGATGCCGCCTACGGCTGTAATGCTATCCATCAGAATACCGATCACGGCAATGCGTTGCTGTCGCGCTTTCCCATTCTCAGCCACGAAAACCAAGATATCTCCGACCACAAACTCGAGCAACGCGGGCTTTTGCATGTCAAGGTTCAAGTCGGCGACACGGTAGTCCATTGCCTGGTGGTGCATTTGGGCTTGTTTGCCGGCAGTCGTTCACGCCAGGTCGCCGCATTGGTTGAACGGATCAAGCGCTTGGTGCCGGCCGATGAGCCCATCTTGATTGCGGGCGATTTCAACGACTGGAACAATCGCCTCGCGCCGTTATTTGTGCAGCAATTGGGGTTGTTCGAAGTGTTTGCGGTAGCGCCTGAAGGGCCGCTTACCGGCCACGCAAAACTGCGTAATTCCGTCAGGCGTTTGGGGAAAACCTTGCGCCGTCTTCCTAAGCCGCTGGTTCTGCCTCAGTCCGTCCACGAGCTTGGTATGAACGGGGCGGCGCGTCTGACGTTGCCGCCACGCACTTTCCCTGCCGTATTTCCCTGGTTTCGCCTCGACCGCATTTATCAGCGTGGTTTTGCTGTACGTCACGCCCGTGTGCTGCACGGGGCGCCCTGGAAGCAGCTGTCCGATCATGCCCCTTTGTTTGCCGAGCTGGAGCTTCCCTGATCGATGGCAGCCACACGACCGGCCTCGCACGACAAATTACGCTTGCGCTGGCGCGAAGGCAACCAGCTTGATCTGCTGCAAAACGGCGAGCAGTTTTTCCCGGCTTTGTTCCATGCGATCGACGCGGCGCAAACGTCGGTTCATCTGGAAACTTATATCTTTAATCTGGACCGTACGGGGCTGCGATTGCTTGATCACCTGCAGCAGGCCTGCGCACGCGGCGTCAAAGTACGTGTCGTGATTGACGGTTTTGGCAGCGCATTATATGCGTCGGCGCTCGCCGAACGATTTGCCGCGATGGGCGCGCAGCACCGAGTATATCGCCCCGAACCGCAGGGTTGGGCGCGGCTCTCTCCTAGTCTCAGACGTTTACGGCGCCTGCACCGCAAGGTGGCAGTGACGGACGGCCGCATTGCCTTTGTGGGCGGCATTAATATTCTGGACGACTTTGAAGATGTGCCCAATGATGGCGTGCCACCGCGGCCGCGTTTTGACTTCGCGGTGCGCGTGCAAGGCCCGCTGGTGGCCGATATCAGTTCTGCGCAAAGCCAGTTGTGGCTGCGCATGGGCTGGCGTCGCCGTGGCGATTGGGAGGAATTTGCGCGACGCCTGGCCGATTGGGCCAAGTGGCGTTTTGAGCGTGTAAAGAAACCGTCATCGGATATCGATTCGGGGTTGCTCGCCACGTTGGTGCTGCGTGACAATGTCCGCTATCGGCAGACTATAGAAAATGTGTATGTGCAAGCTATTCGCAGCGCTACAGTCCGTATTGTCATTGCCAATGCTTATTTTTTCCCAGGGCGGCGCTTACGTCAATCGCTGGAAGAGGCTGCCGCTCGGGGTGTTCGGGTTTGCCTGTTGTTGCAGGGGCGTAGCGAATATCCCATGCAGTATCGCGCCGGCCGGTTCATGTACGGCAAGCTGCTCGACGATGGTATCGAGGTCTACGAATATCAGCCCAGCTACCTGCATGCCAAGGTAGCTGTTATTGACGATCTTTCCACGGTCGGTTCGTCTAACCTCGACCCCTTTAGCCTGCTGCTTGCCCGCGAGGCCAATGTCTTTGTCGATGACGCCGGTTTCGCCGACAACCTGGTGGGCTCCTTGGAGACGGTTATGCACAATGAAGCGCGGCGGGTCACTTCTGCGGGTCTGCTAGAGCGCTCCGCCGTCGGACGCTGGGTCGACGCCGTTTCGTATTTTATGTTGCGCTTGGGCGTAGCGCTGACGGGCAAATCGTCGGAGTATTGAACGTTAAGGATGACTTCAATCCAACTGTAAATGCGCCTCCTTGGCAACTTTTTTCCATTTGGCGATTTCTTCCGTGACAAAAGCCCGCAATTGTTCAGGATTTGACGCAACAACATCTGCGCCCAGGCCTACGAGTTGCTCCCGCACTTTAGGTTCCTTCATTACCTCGGTAATCGCGGCTGAGACCTTGTCCAGGATGGGTTTGGGTGTTCCCGCCGGTGCGAAAATGGCATTCCACTCATAAGATGAGAAGCCGGGCAAGCCGGATTCGGCAATGGTTGGAATCGTGGGCATCAAGCTGGATCGCGTGGTGCCTCCGATGGCTATGGCTCGCAATTTGGCGCTTTTGATATGCGCCCACGACGAACCCAGGCTTGCAAACATCAGTGGCACTTGCCCAGCCATAACGTCCATCATGGCTGGGCCACCTCCCTTATAGGGCACGTGTACCAGATGTGTGCCCGCCATCAAATTGAATAACTCGCCGGCGAGATGTTGGGCCGAGCCAGGGCCGGCCGATGCAAAGTAGGTGGGATGTTCGGTGTCTTTACCCAGCCTGATCAGGTCGGCGATGGATTTAATCGGGCTTTTTGGAGTAACGACCAACACATTGGGCACCTTGAGCAACAGGGAGACAGGTGCGAAATCCTTTTGCACGTCAAAGTTCATTTTGGATCGCAACGCCGGATTTTGTGCGAAATTGGAGGCATCGAGCATTAATGTGTAGCCGTCCGCAGCGCTACGTGATACGAATCCTTCGCCTATCATGCCGCCTGCGCCGCCTTTGTTTTCTATCACTACCGTCTGCCCGAGCTTTTTACCGAGTTCGGGTGCGATCAGTCGGCCCACGACATCTACGGTGCCACCGGGTGGATAGGTCACGATTAGCGTAATAGGCTTGTCGGGGTATGCCGCAAACGCCAAAGTCGCCATGCTAGCGGCGCAGGCACCCAGAAAATAGCGAGTGGCCTTCTTCAGTGAGATGGAAAATAAAAGCATGAACGGTCTCCTTAAAATTTGAATAACAGCCGAGGGGTATCTGTCAGAATGACAAACCGATCTTCTTCTTGTGGAATCCAGTCAAATAGGTGTTGCACGGCACGATCAAACCCGGCGCTTGCTTCATGTTCGGTATGGGGCCAATCGCTGCCCCACACTAAACGTTGCGCCGAAAAAACGTGTAGCAGATGTTGGGCGACCTGGCCGGATTGAACAATGGTTTTCTCGGACCAGATACGATAGGCTGCTGATAATTTCACCCATACGCGCTGGGTTCGCGCCACACTGCACAGATAGTCAAGCGTCGACAGATCAACGCGCGATTGATAGTCCGGGCGGCCAAAATGATCGATGACTATTTTGCATTCGCCAGCCAGCAAGAATGGCAGTACGTCTGGAAGTTGAGAGATTGGACAATGCACTTCGATATGCCAGTCCAGTTGTCTGATTTCAGTCAGGAACTGGTGCCAGACCTCGCTTTGGAATGTGGGCAAATCCTGACCGAATAAATTCAGGCGTGCACCGACGACCCCCGCGCAAGCCATCTCTTGCAAAGTGGTAGAGGGTGTTGCGGGGTCGAGCGAGACCACTCCTTTGCACAGCCCCTTGGCCTGGCCTAAGCACTGCAGCAAATAGCGATTGTCGCGTCCCAGGAAACTGGGTTGCACCAAAACTCCACCAGCCAATCCGTGGTCGTGCAGTAAAGACATATAGCGCTCCAGCGGTGCCGGACAGTCCGGGGTGTAGCGGCGCTGCGCGATCATGGGCAGGTCGCGATCAAAGACATGGGCGTGAGTATCTATCGCGCCTCGCGGTACATCTCTTGGGACGGGTGAAGCGCTCATGGGGGAAAGTCTGGTGGCTGGGGATAGTAATAATTCTAGGCATGCTACCTATATTCATCTATTATCTAATCAATATTTATTCATATTGATACGATATGGAAATTAGCCAATTGCGTGGTTTTCTCGCTATCCTGGATGAAGGCGCCATCGGTCGGGCGGCTCACAAACTGGATATTGCGCAGCCGGCGCTGAGCCAGTCAATTTCAAGAATGGAGAAGAACCTGGGTACCGTGCTTTTCGAGCGATCCCGGCGAGGCGCCAAACCCACCGCGGCCGCTCTGGTCATGGCGCAAGATATCCGCAACGGTTTGTATTTATTGGATGAAGCCGCCTACAAGGCTAAACAGGCGCAAACCGGACAGTCTGGCACTTTGCGTATCGGTCTAGTTTCCTCTGCCTTGTTCGAGGTTCTGCCCAAAGTGATAGCGACTATCCGTCACTTTGCTCCCGGCCTGCAATTGGTCTTAAAGGAACTGAGCAACGAAGAGCAAGTGTCGGCCCTGGGGGAAGGAACACTTGATGTGGGTCTTATGCACTCGCCCGTTGCCGTCAGTGGCCTCATGAATGAACGCGTATTGCGCAGAGACAAATTGATCGCGGCCGTGCCCAGCGAATTGGCGTTTAAGCTGAAAAAGAAAATTTCGTTGCTGCAAATCGCTGAGCAGGGTTTGGTTTTGTATCCCAAAGACCAATTGCCGCATCTTTACGCCGGGATAACGCAAGCCCTACGCCAAGCCGGCCATGAGGTCAAAATTAATCAACATGCCAATCGCACCATGACGGTACTGGCCTGTGTGGCAGGTGGCTGTGGAATTGGCTTATTGCCAAGCTGGATTCAAACGATAGATTTTCCGGGCGTTACCTTTTGCCCTATTTCTGACGGCGATGACTTACCCGGATTTGATCTGCTGGCCATTTGGTCCACGCGCAACAAGTTTGATCTGACGAAATGGTTTTCAATGGTTTAGATGGAAGGCACTTAAAACTGCCGCCGCTCCATGAGCGTTAGCGGCGTGACCTAGTCAATGACGTTGCGAAAATACATCGGAATCGCTAATAACTATTTGATTGATCAGCGTTTTATATGGTTCTGACGTTCCCGTACTAAAATTGTAGCTAATCAGCGCATCGCGTAGTGCTTAGTGCTTACGCCCTTAATGACGCGTTGTTTTGCGTTAAAGACTAAACACTATGTGTCAGCTGTTGGGTATGAGTTGCGCCACTCCCACCGATATCACTTTTTCTTTTACAGGTTTTGCGGCGCGTGGGGGGCAAACTGATCATCATGCCGATGGTTTTGGCGTCGCCTTCTTCGAGAATAAATCCTGCCGACTGTTTATTGATAATGCGCCATCATGCCGGTCGCCCGTGGCCGAGCTGATAAAACACTACCCGATAAAATCCAAAAATGTCATTGCGCATATACGCAAGGCAACCCAAGGTACCATCGATCTGGAGAACTGCCACCCTTTTATGCGTGAGCTATGGGGGCGGCATTGGATTTTCGCTCACAATGGCGATCTGAAGAACTATGCCCCAACACTTGACGGTCAGTACCGACCGGTGGGTGAGACCGATAGCGAAGCCGCGTTCTGTCAGGTTCTGCAAGGTTTGCGACGCCGTTTCGGCTATGAAGCGCCATCAAATTCTCAACTGTTCGACGCCATTGAATCGCTGACTCGCGAACTTACCCGCCACGGGGTGTTCAATTTTCTGCTCTCTAATGGTCGCGTGCTGTTTGCGCACTGCTCGACCAATCTGCATTACATTGTTCGCAAATGGCCGTTTAACAAAGCGCATTTGGTCGATACCGACATGACAGTTGATTTTTCGCAAACCAACCGTCAAGGTGATTGTGTGGCGGTGATAGCCACCAAGCCTCTTACCGATAACGAAATCTGGACGCGTCTGGAAGCCGGTCAGTTGATCATGTTCGAACAAGGCCTCGCGACCCGGCAAACAGTTATACCCATTCCTGAATCCGTGCAACGCAAGAACGCCGAGAACTTGGCTTGCGCGTGAGGTTTTACCTCAATGTTCGGCTAATTACTTTCCTGGCGCTGCCCGTAATACACTTGGGGAGAGGAATCACGTCGCGAGCGCTTTAGTCTTGCGACTCCAATGTTTAGTGGGGGTAGCCATGTCTGCACATCAATCGGCCGCTCAGGCTGTCGCGCCTGGATCGAGTTTTTACATACGCAAGGTGGCCGTTTGCGGCGCGGGTGTCATGGGGGCGCAAATTGCTGCCCATTGCGTCAATGCCGGCGTGCCGGTGGTGCTGTTCGACTTGCCGGCCAAAGATGGTGACAAAAGCGCGATTGCCAAGAAGGCCATCGCGCAGTTGAAGAAGCTCAGTCCGGCCCCGCTGGGTTCGCCCGAACTGGCCGACCGGATCACTGCCGCCAATTATGCGGACGACCTGGGCCTTCTGACCCAGTGCGACCTCGTCATCGAGGCCATTGCCGAGCGCCTGGACTGGAAACGCGAACTCTATCATCGGCTGGCGCCGGCCATCAAGCCGGGCGCTATTGTTGCCAGCAATACCTCGGGCCTGTCGATTACTTCCTTGTCGCAAGCCTTGCCCGAGTCGCTTCGTCATCGCTTTTGCGGTGTGCATTTTTTCAATCCTCCACGTTATATGAGCTTGGTCGAACTGATTCCTACTGCCGATACCGAACCCGTGTTGCTGGATCAGTTGGAGACCTTCTTGGTGTCGCGGTTGGGTAAGGGCGTGGTACGTGCCAAAGATACTCCCAATTTCGTGGGTAATCGCATAGGCGTGTTCGGCATTCTGTCGGTGTTTGCGCAGGCTGAACGGTTTGGCTTGCCTTATGATCTGGTGGACATCCTTACCGGTACACGATTGGGGCGTGCTAAGTCGGGCACGTTTCGTACGGCCGACGTCGTTGGCCTAGACACGCTGGCGCATGTGGTGCGTACCATGCACGATCAGTTGGCGGATGATCCGTTTCATGCGCATTTCAATGTACCGCAGGTGGTAGCGGCCCTGATCGAAAAAGGTGCTTTGGGACAAAAAGCGGGCGCTGGCTTCTATCGTAAGCAAGGCCGAACCATTTTGCGGCTCGATCCAGCGACTCAAGAATATATTGCAGCTGATGCCAGAATCGATGAAGGTGTTGCCGCCATATTGGCTGAGCGCGATGCCGCGAAGCGGTTAAAGGCGTTGCGCGAATCTGTGCATCCACAGGCTCAGTTTGTGTGGGCCGTGTTGCGCGACAGTTTCCATTACAGTGCGGTGCATCTGGCTGAAATCGCCGATACGGCGCGACAGGTGGACCAGGCCATGGCCTGGGGGTTTGGCCATGCGTTGGGGCCCTTTGAAATCTGGCAGGCGGCCGGCTGGCAGCAAGTCGCGGGCTGGGTAGCCGACGACATCAAGGCAGGGAAAGCCTTGTCCAGCACGCCTTTGCCGGCTTGGGTAAGCAAGGGGCCAGTATGGGACGCACAGGGTGTGCAAACCTCTGCTGGCTCCTGGAATCCGCGCACTCAGAAGTTCGAGCCGCGTAGTGCATTGCCTGTGTATCAACGGCAGATCGGCGCACCACGCCAGGTGGGCGAGCCTAGCACTTTGCATGAAACCGTAGTGTTCGAGAACGAAGCTATCAAGTGCTGGACTTTGCCCGCTCCGCATCCGCAAGACGTGTTGATCTTGTCATTTAAAACTAAAATGCACACGCTTAGTCCCGACGTGGTGCGCGGCATTGTTCATGCAGTCGGTTTGGCCGAAGCGTCGTTCAAGGCGCTGGTTATTGGGCAGTTGAGTGAACCGTTCTCGGCGGGAGCAGATCTGAAAGCCATGATGCCTGCTTTTGCGGCGGGAGGCGTCGCTGCGATTGAGCCCATAGAGCGAGAGATGCAGGAAATGGTTTTGCGTCTGCGCTACTCTCAGGTGCCGGTGGTGGCGGCACTGGCGGGCATGGCGCTGGGCGGCGGATGTGAGATCTCCCTGCATTGTGCCCGGCGGGTCGCGTATTTCGAAACCTACATTGGGTTGGTAGAGGTTGGTATAGGCGTGGTTCCCGGCGCCGGCGGCATGACGTATTGCGCGCGCCGCGCTGCGCAGCTGCAGGCCGACGGAGCGCCCGATGCGCCTTTGCTGGCCTACCTTAAGAAATTCGCCCTGGCAGTGGCCAGCGCGCAGGTGTCTAAGTCGGCGCTCGATGCGCGCCGCATAGGCTATTTGCTGCCTTCCGACACGGTTGTCATGAATCGCTACGAATTATTGTATGTGGCGGTGCGCCAGGCTTGGGCCCTGGCCGAGTCGGGCTGGCATCCCCCCCTGGCGCATACCTTTCCAGTGGCCGGACGCGATGGAGCTGCCACGTTAAAGGCCCAACTGCTTAACATGAAAGTAGGCGGGTTTATTTCCGATTACGATTTTTTGGTGGCCGAGAAAGTGGCACATGTGATGTGCGGCGGTGACGTTGACCCGGGATCGATGGTTGATGAAGCGTGGATGCTGGCACTTGAACGCGAGGCATTCCTGGGCTTGCTTGGCAATCCCAAAACTCAGGAGCGGATCGCCGGTATATTGAAAACGGGCAAGCCTGTTCGGAATTAAGGAGTTGGACGTGAGTACAATACAGCAAGCTTATATCGTTGCCGCAACCCGTACGCCAATCGGCCGGGCACCGCGCGGCATGTTGTCGCATCAGCGCCCCGACGATTTGCTGGCGCGTGTGATTCAAGGCGTGCTGGCGCAAGCGCCGGGACTCGATCCGGCGGCCATTGAAGACGCCATCGTGGGTTGTGCTATTCCCGAAGGTCCGCAGGGCCTGAATGTAGCTCGTATCGGCGCCTTGCTGGCCGGTTTGCCCAGTTCGGTGCCGGGCGTCACTGTCAATCGTTTTTGCGCGTCGGGCCTGACAGCCATTGCCATGGCGGCCGATCGCATTCGTGTGGGTGAGGCCGACGTATTGCTGGCTGCCGGGGTTGAGTCCATGAGCCAGGTGCCAACTATGGGTGTGAGCACATCGTTTAGCCCTAACATTTTTGCGCACGATGAAAACCTGGGTATTGCTTATGGCATGGGTACGACCGCCGAGCAGGTGGCTATGCGTTGGAAGGTATCGCGCGAAGATCAAGATATCTTTGCCTTGCGTTCGCATCAACGCGCCCTAGCGGCCCAGCAGGCGGGTGAATTCACCGATGAAATGCTGCCGCTGGATATTGTCAATCGGGTGCCGGATTTGCGCAGCGGCAAGGTGGTAGAAAACCACAAAATGGTGAGTCTTGACGAAGGTCCCAGGCCTGACACGAGTCTTGAAGCCTTGGCTAAATTACGCCCTGTGTTTGCGGCCAGAGGCAGCGTGACAGCCGGCAACAGTTCGCAAATCTCCGATGGGGCGGGGGCCTTGCTGGTGGTCTCTGAGAGGGCTCTTAAAATACATGGGCTCACACCTCTGGCGCGTTTTGTCACGTTTGCCGTACGTGGCGTCCCGCCGGAAATCATGGGTATAGGGCCTAAGGAGGCGATCCCTCGGGCGCTTAGGCACGCTGGCCTGAAGCTTGATCAGATGGGCTGGATTGAGCTCAATGAGGCCTTCGCCGCCCAATCGCTGGCGGTGATTCGCGACTTGGGGCTCAATCCTGATATTGTCAATCCGATGGGCGGCGCTATCGCTTTAGGACACCCCTTAGGTGCGACCGGCGCCATCCGCGCCGCCACGGTGATTCATGGCATACGCCGTCGCAAGTTCGATTACGGCATGCTGACCATGTGTGTGGGCACGGGCATGGGAGCCGCGGGTATTTTCGAACGTCTGTAGCGGCACCCCTTGTGGGTGCCATGTTGGTTTGTTGCGCATTCGGTTGTTCTGCGTGAAACGGCGACGGCGGTTCAGGTGGGCCCACTCACCTCGTCCGGCCCTGGCGGCGCCAGGGCTGCCTGTGTCAAGCACCTAGATTGGGGCGGGGCGCAAGTTCGCCGGCCCGCCTGAACCGCCGTCGCCTTGCTGTGCGGCGTAGATCAGTTCCGTTAAGCCTCTTCCAGTCCAACTAGGCCTCTCGCGCCCGTTGATTAATGATCTTCCCAGCCTAGCGTCGGCGCTGATAGGTTTGGGCGATGCGGGCGAAGGCGACTTGCAGTTCCCGTGTGCCTCCCTGGAATACGACCGACCTGCCCTGGCGAGTGAAGCAAACCAGGCGCTTGGAGGCAATGAGTGGAACGAACCTGGCAAATTGAATATCGTCCCAGACCACTTGCCGCCGGGTAATCCAAGATTGCTCGATGCCGTTGCACGTAATTCGGGTTTCGGAAATGAGCATGAAGCGTGCCAACACCAGCAAGGCCATAAAGCACGCGAGAATGCTGCCCGCGATGAGGGGGTTTACGCTGTGTGTATGCGGGCTGGTGGCTACGCGAGTGATTTGTGCGGCGATGACAAGCAGCACCACCCAGGCCATGATTTTGATCCAAGTGGACCAGGCCTGGCCGTGCAATGGCAGCGGCCCGATATCTTCAAACAGGGCGGAGCGCTCTTCGGCGCTCGGGCCAGACACGGTGGGCAGAACGGGTAAGTTCTGCGCGGGCGCTTGCGCCTTGGCGTGACCCACTCAGGCAGCCGCCTTGCGAGCTGCTAGCGCACGACCAGCCCGGCTGGCCGTGTTGCGCCCTAAATGGGCCGATATCCATATGCCGATGTCGACCACTTCGTTCAAGTCAATGCCGGTTTCGATATCGAGCCCGTCCATCATGAATAACACGTCTTCGGTGGCCACATTGCCGGTGGCGCCTTTCGCGTAGGGACAGCCACCCAGCCCAGCGACCGAAGTGTGAAATATGCTGATGCCAGCCTCGAGCGAGGCCAGGATATTGGCCAGCGATTGGCCGTAGGTGTCGTGAAAATGCCCTGAAACGCGCGCCGGGTCGATGATTCGGGTGACGGCATCCATGACTTGTCTGACCCGCTTTGGGGTGCCCACGCCGATAGTGTCGGCTACATCGATTTCGTCGCAACCCAAAGCGATGAAGCGTTGTGCGACGTCAATGACGGATTGGATCGGCGTTTCGCCCTGATAGGGGCAGCCTAGAGCACAGCTGATGCTGCCGCGCAGGCGCAGCCCGGCGGTCTTGGCCGCCTGGGCCACTGGTTCGAATCGGGCGATGGACTCAGCAATGGAACAGTTGATGTTCTTTTGCGAAAAGGCTTCACTGGCCGCGCCGAAAATAACCACTTCGTCGGCACGAACTGCCAGTGCGTCGTTAAAGCCGCGCATATTGGGCGTGAGCACTGAATAAATGGTGTCGGGCAAGCGCTGTATGCCCAGCATGACCTCGGCACCATCAGCCATTTGCGGTACCCATTTTGGAGATACGAAAGAGGCGGATTCGATGTTCGGGAACCCGGCCGCGGTCAGTCGGTCGATCAATTCGATTTTGACGGCTGCAGCGATAATTTCTTTTTCGTTCTGTAATCCATCACGGGGTGAGACTTCAACTATTTTGACTCGATCCGGCAAAGACATGAGGTATTCCTGAAATAGACGCGTTCGGCACGCCGACATGACAAAGCACGCGGCGGGTTTGGAAGCGGAACAAGTTCAATCATAAACCGTTTAACGTCGTTGAAAACGGCCGTCGTCGGCTCGGGTGATGGATTCGTTCAACTCGAGTTCGAGCAGGCAAGTGTTCAGGGCGGCTGGGCCGAGCTGGGTGCGTCGCTGCAGTGTGTCGACATCTACCGGGTCGTAGCCTAGTGCGTTGAGCACCTGCAGGCTGTTGCCATCGACCGCCTGCGGTGGTGGGGAAACTGTTCTGGCGCTGGGGGCGGCAGGCATGGCGACGCTAGGGTGCGCCGGACCGAGTTCGTCGTGTATATCGGCGCCGGACTCGACCAGTTTGGCGCCTTGTCGTATAAGGGCATGACAGCCACGCGACAAAGGCGAGTGGATTGAGCCCGGGATGGCGAAGACTTCACGCCCCATTTCGGCTGCGAATTTAGCGGTGATGAGGGAGCCGCTTTGTATGGCCGCCTCGACCACCAGGACGCCACGCGCCAGGCCTGCTACGACGCGGTTACGTCTGGGGAACTGGTAAGGCATGGCGCGCGTGCCCAGCGGGAATTCCGACACCAATGCGCCCTGCTCAGCGATTTGGTGCGCCAGGTCGCGATGATTCGCTGGGTACACCACATCGATGCCCGTGCCCAGTACGGCTATCGTGCTGGCTCCTTTGAGACCGGCGCGCAGGGCGCCTTTGTGAGCCGCGGCGTCTATGCCCAAGGCCAGGCCACTGGCGATGCACCAGCCGTGTTCGGCCAGATAATGTGCAAATGCCAAGGCGTTGTCAATGCCGCCCTGACTGGCATTGCGTGCTCCGACCATGGCAATGATGGGGTGATCGAGCAAAGCGACCCGCCCGTTGACATACAGCAGTAAGGGCGGGTCGTGGGTATCGAGCAGGGCTTTTGGGTAAGCCGGATCGGCCAGCGTTACGATATGGTGGGCAGGCGCTGCCAGCCATTTCAGTGTTCGCGTGATGGTGTCTTGCGTGTCGGGCGTCGGTTCGGCGGCAAGCTGGTGGGCCAGCTCGAGCGGCAGCAGCTTGGCCCGAGCGTGGGAGGACATGGCGTAAATGTTCTGTGGCAGACCGGCCTCTTGCAGAAGGCGTCGGGCTTGAACCGGGCCAAGCCCCCGTTCGAGCGACAGGCGTAGCCACGCAGTAAGTTCTTCAGAGGATAATGTAAGTGACATGGCGTCAGTGTGACACAGCCAGTGGCGCGCGTGTCGCCGACATGACAGAAAAGCCACCGCCAAGGCGTCCCGGTGCAGCTTGGGCCCATCTTGTTTTATCATTAGGGCTTGGATGCTTTATCGGATGAGTTTTATGGCGTTACTTCCTATTCTTCGTTACCCCGATCCTCGCTTGCACAAGATTGCCAAGCCGGTAGACGTTGTGGACGATCGTATACGCGAGCTGGTGCGTGACATGGCTCAGACTATGTATGAGGCTCCCGGAGTGGGGCTGGCAGCCACGCAGGTGGACGTACATGAACGTGTCGTGGTGATTGATGTGTCCGAAGACGATAACGATTTACGTGTCTTGATTAACCCCGAGATCACCTGGAAGAGCGAAGACAGCCAAGTATATGAAGAGGGCTGCTTATCGGTGCCCGGAGTGTACGACGAGGTCGAGCGCGCGGCCCGCGTACGTGTGCGTGGCTTGAACGAGCATGGCCAGCATATCGAGTTTGAAGCCGAAGGCCTGCTGGCGGTATGTGTTCAGCATGAGCTGGATCATTTGATGGGCAAGGTATTTGTCGAGTATCTGTCTAGGCTTAAACAAAATCGCATCAAGGCGAGAATACGCAAGCAAGAGCGTCAGGACGCTCAGCGCATGTAACACGGCCGACCGCCCATCCTGGGCCAGCATTGCGTCGAGCTTGGTATTATGCGGATTCAATCACAAGGTTCAATTATGCGCATCGCCTTTGCCGGAACTCCGCAATTTGCACGTCTGGCCCTCGATGCTATTGTGGCGGCCGGTCACGAGGTCGGTCTGGTGCTGACTCAGCCTGATCGCCCTTCGGGGCGCGGCTTGAAATTGACGTCAAGTGCGGTTAAGCAGGCTGCGACGGCGGCAAGGATTCCGGTGTTGCAGGCCCGCAGTCTGCGGCTCGACGGCAAATATCCCGATGAGGCGCAGGCAGTGCAGCATGCCTTGTCGGCCCTGGCTCCCGAGGCTATTGTTGTGGCGGCCTATGGGTTGATATTGCCTCAGTGGGTGTTGTCCTGTCCGCGATTTGGCTGCCTGAATATACATGCCAGCCTTTTGCCACGCTGGCGCGGCGCCGCGCCTGTACAAAGAGCGATCGAAGCAGGTGACCGGCGAACCGGCGTTACGATCATGCAAATGGATGCCGGCCTGGATACGGGTGCAGTGTTGCGAGTTCGCTCGCTGGAGATCGGTGCCACCCAAAACGCTGCGCAGGTGCATGATGAGTTGGCCATACTCGGAGCCGAGTTGATCGTTAAGGTTCTGGAAGAAATCGCCGGCAGTGGCCTCGTCGCGACCCCTCAGCCTGCGGACGGTGTGACCTATGC
>JBDTLC010000144.1:0-4008 GCA_039935015.1 Paralcaligenes sp.
ATGGTGCAATGACCGCTTCCTCTATGATTAAAATCAGCCAGTTGCATAAATCGTTCGGCAGCAACCAGGTCCTTAAAGGCATCGACCTGGAGGTCGACCTATCGCAAGTAGTGGTGGTCATCGGCCCTAGTGGGTCGGGCAAAAGCACCTTGCTAAGATGCTGCAACGGCCTGGAAGTGGCCCAACAAGGCGTTATTGACATCTGCGGCCAGCGCCTTACCAACAACGGCGCCATGCTGGCTGAAAAAGACTTGAACCGCCTGCGCACCCAGGTCGGCATGGTCTTCCAGTCGTTCAACCTGTTTCCGCACTTAAGCGTCTTGCATAACGTCACCATCGGCCCCAGAACCTTGCGCGGCATGGGTGCCGCACAAAGCGAGAAATTGGGCGAAGCGCTGCTGGCCAAGGTGGGCCTGGCCGAGAAATCGTCTGCCATGCCGGCCAGCCTGTCGGGAGGGCAAAAACAACGCGTGGCTATCGCCCGGGCGCTGGCCATGGAGCCCAAGGTCATGTTGTTTGACGAACCCACCTCGGCACTCGACCCAGAACTGGTGGGCGAAGTGCTGCAGGTGATGAAGCTGCTGGCCAAAGAGGGTATGACCATGATGGTCGTCACCCACGAAATGGGCTTTGCCAAAGAGGTGGCCGACACCGTGGTCGTTATGGACGGCGGGCGCATTATTGAAGCCGGCGTGCCCGACATTATTTTCAAGAACCCCAAAGAAGCCCGCACCCGTCAGTTCTTGCAGGCTATTTTAAAAACCGAAGAGCACGCATCCTGAGGCTTTAAACGCCTCTGCGCTGGCCAGAGGATTGGTGGTTATCCGTGATTATTGGTATCAAACGGCTGCAAGATGGAACGCTTCGGCCATTCGATCCTGTCCACGACCGGGCAGCCCCAGACTGTTCGCAATCGTTCTCCATTGCCCGATCGTATCGCGAAAGTCTTCAATAATCTGGTTGGCTTCAACCGACGACGATTCTCGACCACAGCTCGCGGAGGTCTCGCTTGGGCTGCGAACCGTGCCTCAGCAGCACTTCGGCGAGCTCAAGGTAGCCCGACTCACGCGGGTTTTTCGGCTTCGCAAGTAGCCCAATCGTCTCGGCTCTGGCAATCCGGCCCAATCAGCGTACACACCGATTACCGTCATTTTTCGCCCCCCTCTCTGCGTCTCGTCTTCGCAGGTTTGATCAGAGCGGCGAGCGACTCGGTAGTGGCTCCAAGCGCATCTCTTGAGTTTTCGCTGGAGCGCATGACGATCTTTCTGTCGACACTTAATTTAGGCACCTTGGTAGCGCGCCCGGCGTTACTCCGAACCAAGCGCGCGTCTTGCAGCAGACGGCCTAGATCGCGATGCAGATTTACGCTGAAATAATCCAAATGTTTGATACGGGCACCTTCGATCTTGCACATCTGGAGCCCTGGCTACGCAGTTTTGCCCAACAAGTGGGCTAAGGAACGGGCTGGAGCGACGTTAATACACTCGTATGGTTTAGCTTCATTCTGGCGAGGGCGCAAGAAAAGCCGGCGAACGTTGGAACCGCAGCAGCACCTCCACGTTGTACTGCGCTGGAAGCAGCGCCTTGACATCACGTTGTGCCAACCAACCAAGTGCATTACAATGTAATTCAATTAAAGGAGACTGTCATGGCTACAAATGCACTGGTTCAAACCCGAATTGATGGGGCAGTGAAAGAAGAAGCAGCTACAGTGTTGGCCGCAATGGGGCTTACCGTATCCGACGCGGTACGCTTGATGCTAACCAAGGTAGCGCGTGAACACGCCCTACCATTTGACCCTCTGATTCCTAACGCTCAAACCATCGAAGCGATGAAAGAAGCACGAAAAGGCAAGCTGCCTTCGTTCGCTTCCGTAGACGAATTACTGGCTGACTTGAGTGCGCCGGATTGAGCCGACCAATGTCTTCAAGCGCGATTACAAACGAGAGTCAAAAGGAAAATACAGGGCGGCAATAGAAAACGATTTTGCCAACATCGTGCAAACCCTAGCGAAAGATGAACTGTTGGCGGCACGTTACCGGGATCACCCGCTGACCGGCGAATGGAGCGATCATCGGGATTGCCACGTTAGGCCGGATTTGGTATTGATTTACAGAAAGCCCGGCACAGAAAGGCTGCAATTGGTTAGGCTTGGCTCGCACGCCGAGCTGGGCCTGTGAAACAGCCCCAACGCACCACATATACATACGTACTAACTCAGATTTGATCTGACAGTACGTGCCAGCTAAAGTCTAAGTTGGGATGGTGCGAGGCGAATTGAAGTGGCCATGCCAAACCTCCGTTTAGATACATCTAAGGCAGACGTGGACGGCTGGACGCAATGATGACGCACAAGAGTTTGCGCGGTGCGCTTGTGGCAATCACGATGATGCAATGGTGCAGGTTGAACGTTGCCTAGCCGTTTTTCTGGGCATATCTAAATAGCGGCGCGGTTTGTTGTAGACATAATGGATTGACCTGCCAAACCACGAAGCCGTGGGTTATGTTAGAGGCGGGTACAAGCCCGCATCAAGCGACCGGTGTGTACCCCGAAACAAAGGTTTTCGTCTGGCCTGCTTTCAAATCATACACATGCCGGCTCACTTTGCCGATATCGGCTCCATAGACATGAATGCTAATGGATACCTGGTCCTCATAAAAATTGGAAACCTGATGTATATCGCCAATACGAGGTGAAACGCAATCGACCATGCCAGGAAACAGTGTTTCTTTACCTTCCGGTTTGAACGAACCGTCTTCCTGCACACCATAACGTTCGGAAACCTCTGCGCCGCGCAACATGCCAATAACCCCCCAAACGGTGTGATCATGTACCGGTGTTCGCTGGCCGGGACCCCACACAAAACTTACGACAGAAAAGCGATTCTTCGGGCAGACATACAGGCAATATTGCCGATACCCGTTAGCATCAGGGCGGGTATATTTTTCTTCTAGCCAATCGTCTTGCTTCACCAGCTCAACCAGAAGATGCTTAGCTTTTGGCAGCAACAGCGATTCGTCAGGTGCTGGGCTGGAATCCAGAACCTCATTGAGTTGCGCAACAAACATATCCAATTTTTCAGATCTAACCATCACCCGTCTCCTGTAGGTCGTGTTTTGTCTTTATTTGGCGTTCAAGACTGATTTGCATTTTTCCTTGCCCGCCCGCGGCGTCCAAGCCTTTTGCCAAGACCCTATATTAGCCCCTGTGCGGCCTATACAATAGAAGCAAGAAATCACCCAACCCAAGAACCCAGCATGAGCACTCTAATCCTTGAACAACCGCAGCCTGAGCTATTGCACATCAAACTCAACCGTCCAGAAAAACGCAACGCCTTATCGGCAGCCCTTGTCGAAGAATTAATTGAGGCCTTCGATCGCGCCGAGCATTCAGCCACGCAAGCGGTTGTTTTTACCGGAAACGGAAAGAATTTTTCGGCCGGCTTCGATCTTGAGAATTACCAGGCACAAAGCGAGGGCGACCTGCTGCTGCGCCTGGTTCGTATTGAAACCCTATTGCAAAAAATAGCCGGCTCGCGCCTCATGACCATCGCCTTGGCCCACGGACGCAATTTCGGCGCAGGTGTCGATCTACTGGCGGCTTGCAAGCTAAGGGTCGCGAGCCCCGAAGCCAGCTTCCGAATGCCAGGCATCAAATTCGGGCTTATCCTGGGCACGAACAGGCTGGCCAGGCTGGTGGGGCACGATCAAGCACGCGCGCTCCTGGAAAAGACCTGCATCATCTCCGCCGAATACGGCCTTAAAATTAACCTGATCAGCGCAATAGCCGAACCTTCAAACTGGGACGCCTATATCAAGCAAGAGCACGCCGAACTGCCAACCGTGGCACCCGCGTATAGGGGCTTGCTATACCAAACCCTGGCACCCGATACGTCACACACAGACATGTCGTTACTCGCCAGATCGGCGGCCGAGCCCGGTATTAAACAACGTATCGCCACGTATTTAAATTCGTAACCATCGCCTTGCGAGCCATTTTTGGTAGTG
>JBDTLC010000145.1:0-12883 GCA_039935015.1 Paralcaligenes sp.
GCCAACTACATATAACTAGGCAGCCACAACACGATCTGCGGATACACGGAGGTCAGCACGATGAACAACATAATGATGATAATGAATGGCGTCACTCCCCACAGCAATTCTTTAAGCGGAATTTCCGGTGCGATGCCCTGAATGACAAACAGGTTAAGCCCAAGCGGCGGGTGGATTAATCCGGCCTCCATCAAGATCGTCATCTGAACCCCGAACCACACCAGATCGAAGCCGTGCGCTTGAAGCGCTGGGAGTATCACCGGGGTAATGAACAGGATAATGGCCACCGGTGGCAGGAAAAAACCAAGAACGACAATTAGTACGTCGATCCAGAACAGGAACTCCCATCGCGACATCTCAAGCCCGACCAGCCATTGGGTGGCGCTCTGGCTCACATGCAAGTAGCTCATTACATAAGAGTAGAGAAATGACATCGCGATGATCATCATGAGCATGCATGATTCTTTGGCGGTGTTTAGCAGGATCGGGCCCAGCGCGCTCCAGCGGTAGCAGCGGTACACCAGGATCACCATGATCGCCGTCGCAAACGCGCCTATGCCGGCGACTTCGGACGGAGTGGCATACCCGCCATAGAGAGCAATCATTACAATAACGATAATGACGGCGAACGGCAGCAATCTTGGTAGCGATTCGAAGCGCTCGCGCCACGTGAAAGACTCTTGGTGGGTGCGTAAATGCGCGGTAGCGGCTCCACCCCTTATCGCCTTGTTATTGTTGTGGCGAGACTTGAAGGCGACCCACAATGCGAAAAAAGCGGCAAGCAGAATGCCGGGAATAATGCCGGCAATGAATAGCTTTCCGATAGATTGCTCGGACACAATTCCATAAAGGATGAAGGTGACCGATGGCGGGATCAAAATGCCCAGGGTCCCGCCGGCTGCAATGAGGCCGCCTGCAAGCCCGCCAGAATACCCGCGCTTTTTCATCTCCGGGATGCCCATCGACCCGATTGCCGCCGCGGTGGCGGTGCTCGATCCGCACATTGCAGCGAAAATCGCGCAACCTACTACGTTGGCGATCCCCAACCCTCCAGGCAGCTTGCTGAGCCAGCGGTACGCGGACTCGTACAAGTCCACCGAAGCGCGTGTTCTGCCGATCGCTTCACCCATAAGAATGAATAGCGGAATGGCCAGTAGCGTAAAGTTGTCCAGACCGCCAAAGATCGTTTCCGGGACAGTAAGGATTAGCGTGGGCGGCATGAAAATAATCATGAATAACAGTGATATCACGCCAAGTGCGAATGCCACCGACATTCCACTCAATAGCAGCACCATCGTTCCCACAATAAACAGAATACCGATTTCGACCCCGCTCATTGCGCTTTTACCCCTATTTCAGGCGCACAGCGGCCGCCCTTACCGCGCAGATAATCTATCTGCTCGACGATTTGCACTAGGTATTGCAACGAGGTCAGCAACATTCCGACTGCAATCAACGCATATGGAATCCACAGGTGCGGGGCCCATACCGAGTCGGTCGTCCAGTCTTCGCGCCAAGCCTGCATTGCATACAACGACACTCGGAATCCTATAAAACTGCAAAGCAGCAACGACAGACAATCGCCAAATAGCACACGCCATGGAATCCATTTGGCAGGTATCACCAGATCGAGAACCTCTGTACCGATATGGCCACGTTTGAGTTGTGTGAAGGGCGAGGCCAGAAAGGTGGCGGCAATAAGTAGAAAAATATTGGCTTCTAGTGCCCACGTATGGGGGCGCACCAAGTAGTAACGCCAAATCACTTCATAAGTGATGCAAGCGGCAGACACCGCAATCAGCAAGCCACTGAGGTATCCAGTGGCCGTGCTGATGCGCGCCATCGTGCGGCTAAAGCAGCGCCATAATCCTGTCATCATAATTTCTATGCCCTAAAAAAACGCCTTACCAACAGGATCTGACACCTCGCGCTGGGCGCTGGCTTAGTTGGCATCAACCGCTTGGGCCATTTTCAGTATTTTTGCCCCGTCCTTCACATGTTCGGCGAAGTCTTTATAGGAGCTTTTCTCGGCAACCGCTTTCCACATGTTGAATTGCTGCTCGTTCATCGTAAGGACCTTATCTCCTGCCTTGCGGTAGACATCGGCAAGCTTGGCGTCATCTTTCTTACACGCGTCGAGCGAGAAGCTTTCTAGCGAATGGCCCACTTCCATGACGATTTTTTGCTGCGCTGGCGTCAGCTTGTCGTAAGTGGTTTTGGACATTAGCAGTGGCTCGAACATATACCAGAAGGTGTGATCTTCGGGGGTCGTGACGTACTTGCTGACTTCGCTCAGTCGGAAGCTCATGAGCGATGCGCTTGAAGTCCAGATCGCATCGACCACTCCGGATTGCATGGCGTTATACGACTCATTGGACGGAAACGACGCCAGCGCGCCACCCGCAGATTGCAGCATGAGATCGATCATTTTGCCCGCGCCACGCACCTTGAGCCCCTTGACATCGTCGGGCACCAAGAGCGGCTTGTTGCGTGACGCAACGCCGCCTGCCTGCCAGACCCAACTGACGATCACTACGCCATGGTCTTCAAGGTATTTCTCAAGCCACTTCCCGATGGGTGCGTTGGCCCAGTTGTAGGCCTGCTTGTAGTTCTTGATCAGCGCCGGCATCAGCGTAATATTGGTGGCAGGAAGTTTGCCCGCGGAATAAGCAAGAGGGTAGACAGACATATCGAGCGAGCCATTGGACATGGCGTCGAATTGCTGCCCCGCCTTGTATAAGGACGAGCCCGGGTATATTTGAAATTTGAGCGCACCGTTGGTGCGTTTCTCGACTTCAGCGGCGAATTTTTGCGTTAGCTGGTCACGAAAATCGGTATTGGCGGGAAATTGGTGCGAGATTTTTAGCACCATCGGAGCAGCGGCAACCGCGGGCGTGCCGAATAGGGTGGCATAACCTCCCAGCACGGCAGCCAGCATCAAACAACGAAAACTTTTGTTCATTATGAAATCTCCTTTAACGATTTATCAATCAATAAATGGCATGCTGGTTTCGTTTGTCATAACGTTTACCAGCAGACTATTTACTGCGGTTCTGTACTAGTTATTTGACAAGCCATTCTTTGCTACTGTAAACATTGCGTATCACTAGTGTCCAGTTAAATCTAATTTGCAACGGGTCATCGTCAATCGCAAAACACACTCATTACTTGTCTTTATATGCTTCGCGCAACACGTTTTTCTGCACCTTTCCCATGGTGTTGCGCGGCAACTGGTCGATGACATGCACCTGTTTAGGAACTTTGAAGTTCGCGATGAGCGCCTTCATCTGCGTGCGCAAAGCCGCGCCATCGACCACGGCACCCGGTTTGGGAACGACGACCGCGACGACGGCTTCCCCAAAATCTGGGTGTGGCACCCCAATGACCGCCGATTCGGCGACTCCCTCCATTTCGTCGATGAAGGCTTCGATCTCCTTGGGATAAATGTTAAAGCCGCCCGAGATGATCAGGTCTTTGCTGCGCCCCACGATCGAAAGGTAGTCATCGGGAATAGGCGGCTCACCGCCCAAACGCCCCACATCACCCGTCCTGAACCAGCCGTCCTCAGTAAATTCGGCACGCGTCTTCTCGGGCATGTGCCAATAGCCCTTGAAAATGTTCGGGCCGCGAACCTGTACTTGGCCAATTTCACCCACCGCCAAGGTCCGATCTTGATCGTCGACGACGCGCGCCGATACCCCCGGCAACGCCGGCCCGACTGTGCCTCCCACCCGTGCACCCCTAGCGGAATCGTAGGGGTTAGAGGTCAGCATAATGGTTTCGCTCATCCCGTAGCGTTCCAGTATCGTATGGCCGGTGCGTGCCTGGAACTGTTTGAAGGTGTCTGTAAGAAGTGGCGCCGAGCCGGAAATGAACAACCTCATGCGGCTGCAAAGTTCGCGAGTAAAACGCGCATCGGCCAAAAGCCGCACATAGTACGTGGGCACGCCCATCATTAGAGTGCATTGCGGGAGGTAATGCAGCGCCTGCTCGATGTTGAGCTTGGGCAGCCAGACCATCTGCGCGCCTGCCAGGAGCGCGCCGTGCGAGGCGACAAATAGGCCGTGTACATGAAAAATAGGCAGCATGTGCAACAAGACATCATCCGAACGCCATCCCCAGTAATCGTTCAGCACCCGGGCGTTGGAGGCCAGATTGCCGTGCGTGAGCATGGCCCCTTTGCTGCGGCCCGTGGTGCCCGAGGTGTACAAAATGGCGGCAACGTCGTCGCGTTGGCTGGTTGCGGTCTGAAACTGCACAGACTGCTGCGATGCGGCGGCTAAACAGGTGCCACTACCGTCTGAGTCCATCGTATAAACGTGTGCAGTGTGCGATGCTTGAGCCAGAGGACGGATCCAGTCCAGATGTTCGCTCGTGCATACCAGCACCGACGGCTCGGCATCGCCCAGAAAATACGCCACCTCTGCCGCATGATAAGCCGGGTTAAGGGGCAGATACGTCAGGCCGGCGCGGATCGTGGCCAAGTACAGAATGAGCGCCTCGGGTGATTTTTCCACCTGGACCGCCACCCGGGCACCTGCCGGCAAATCAAGGCCGCGCAACAGGTTCGCAAAGCGTGCCGACAATTGATTGATGTCGTTCCAGCTGTAATTGCGCTCCGGCGTCTGAATGGCAACCTTCGTTCGATCAGCCGGAAAGCCCGACTCTAAAACGGCATACAGATTGGCATTACTTACTGACATCTTTTTCTCGGAAATCATCGCCATCTTAAATGGTGCGCGACTCGGGGCTTTCCGGCTGCAAGCTGCACCAGGTTTTCGTCCAGATCGTCTAGGTTGTACAGATAATTCGTCATGATGGCGCAAGATTGCTGCAAGCCTTTGGGCGAGCAATCGGCGGCCCAATTGATGCGTTCGATACGCGCGCCGTTGCCCAGATGAAACCGCGCTACAGGATCGATCAGTTGGCCGTTTTTCATGGACGTCAGATAATGCGCCGCCAACTTCAAACCGGTGCGCTGCACCACATCGGACGCGTTGCCCACCGCCGCCTTCTGTAGCTGTGCAACCCATCGCAAGCCGCTACGAACGCTGTCTTGCGCATAGTCGTTATCGGTTCGGTCATGCAGCAGTTTTTGCAGGGCCTTGCCGTCTTGCTTGCCCAACCACGCAGCAAAACCGGGTATGGGCGATAAGGTGGCGAACGATTTCAGGCGCGGCAGCTCGGCGAGCAGGGCGTCAATGACCCTTTTAAGTAGAAAATTGCCAAAACTGATGCCTCGTAAACCCGCCTGCGTATTCGAAATTGAATAAAAAATGGCCCAACGCGCTTTGCTCAAATCGTCTGGTGGCGTTTGTGAGTCGAGCAGCACCTGCACGTTATCGACCATCTTCGTCGCAAAGGCCACTTCGACGAAGATCAGGGGCACATCGCTCATGCTGGGATGAAAAAATGCGTAGCAGCGGCGATCTTTCGCAACCCTGCGTCGCAACTCGTCCCATGAGCGGATCTCGTGCACTGCCTCGTATTGAATCAGTTTCTCCAGCAGCGACGCCGGAGAATCCCAATTAATGGGCTTGAGTTCGAGCATTCCCACATCAAACCAGTTCGACAGCAGGCCCTCGAGTTCGTGCTCGAGCACCGTCAGACCGGCCACTAGCTTGCGCCAGCGCAGCATATCGGCGCGTAAATCCACCAGAAAACGCAAACCGTCGGTCTGGGAGTTCAGGCGTTTGAAAAGACGCAGGCCTGTGTCTTCGCGCGGGTCGATGCCCGAACTGGTCTGCGCCAGTTCGGCAAGCAAAAATCGCCGTTCTGCCTCGTCGGCTGCGGCGTAGCGTGTGCACCATTGTTTAGCCAGCCGATTGGCTGCTACGTCGGTTAGTCGCGCCGTAAACAAGGTAGTGGTTTGGAACGGGGCGGGTGGCCGGTCGCGCTCTAGCCACCGCCCCAGACGGGCTATCAGGCCCTGGGTGGGTTCGTTATTCTTTTCTGAAACCTGCGCAGGCACAGTTTCAGTGGTCTTGCCCCCGTGCGATTCAGTGGCGGCCATTGGCAAGTCTCCGCTTAGTTACAGGGCGTTGTGGCGGCGAATGGCCCAAGACAGCGTCTGGTATGACTAACGCCTGTTCCGCCATGGCATGCAACGCTGCAAGTTGACGCATCAGGTGTTTGCGCGTCAAGATCTCGGCCCCTTCTGGATCACGCGCCTTGAGCGCAGCAAAAATAGCCAGATGTTCCGCGCATGATTCGTGTACACGGCCCGGGAAAGCCAAGCTCTTGTGGCGCGACAGGCTCAGCACCTTGCGTTGCTTGTCGATAAGGTCGGACAGCCAGTGATTATCGGCCAGAGCCTGCAAGGCTTCGTGTATTAACGCATTGGTCGCGTAATACCGATCTATATCTGCGGCGGCGGCGTAGGCCTGTAATTTCTTGTGCAGGGGTTCCAGCCGCTGTAAATCTGCGGCGGTGGCCTTGCTTGCCGCTTCAAAGGCGCATCGGCCCTCCAGCATGGCCATCAGAGGAAAGATATCATCGAGATCACGTGCCGACAATTCGTTAACGAAACAGCCCCGGCGCGGTTCAAGCCTGAGCAGGCCGTCGGCGACCAGCACCTTAAGTGCTTCACGCAATGGCGTGCGCGAAATTCCCAGCTCGGCGGTCAGGCTGACTTCGTCGACCCAGGCGCCCGCTACCAACACGCCCTCCTGGATCATGGCGCGCAGTCGATCCGCCACCTCCAGATACAAGACTTGTTGAACAATGCGAACGCCCATTGACCCACTTCCGAGTTCTAAATATTAATAATTCATAATTATAGATATGAGATGAAATTATGGGTAGCTGATTCTTGTAGGGGTTTTCCTGTGCTTTGGAGTGCGGAGATAGCCTTGGGCTACGAAGGCAAACGGCCACCCCGTATCGCAGCAAAGCCGGCGGCCAGGAAGGCCATCGCAGCTAATAATATCGCGGTCATGGCGAATCCGTGCTCCGTCATGATGCGGACCCCGGCATCGGACTCTGAAGCAGAGGCGAAACCATACACCAATGCTGCCAGCGCTACCCCTAATGCGGTCCCGATACTGCGAGTCATATTCAGCAGACCACCTGCCGATCCGGACTGGGTCTGGGGCGCACTGGCCATAATGGCGGCATTATTGGGAGGGGTAAACAGCCCGAGCCCTAAACCCATAAGCGCGAGCTCTGCCGCCAGTACACCGATACTGCCATGGAAAAGCGCTGCTATCAATAATCCGGTTCCTGTAATAATCATCCCTGCGACGGTCAACGGCCTTGCGCCAATCCGGTCGGCCATCCGTCCTGCAAAGGGAGCCGTGACACCTAGTGCCGCTGGCAGCACGGTCAACACAAGACCGGACATCCCGGTCGATAAACCAAAGCCCCTCTCTGTGAGGAATGGCACCACAAACAAGATGCCAAACAATACAGCGTAAGACAACAAGCCGCTTGCAATCCCTGCGGAGAACGGCGCGCTACGAAATAGATTCAGATCAACCATGGGCGAATGGGCATGCTTCTCGCGCAAGAGGAACACCCCCAAAAATATAGTGGCGATGGCGAACATCGACAGCACCAGGGGAGAACCGAAGCCCACCTCGCGTGCCCTCGATAGAGCACCGAACAGCGCAACCGCCGCAGGCGCAAACAATGCCAGCCCAAGCCAATCAAAAGGTGCCCGTTTGGCCAGGTAGCGACTGCGCGGCAGCAGATACCAACCGGCTATACAGCCAAGAATGCCCGCGGGGAGATTGACGAAGAAGATCAATCGCCACCCTCCGAGCGCGATGAGAAATCCTCCGACGGCAGGCCCCAGGGCAAGCCCTAGTGCCTGGAAAGCGCCCTGTATTCCAATTCCCCTGCCCAGATTCTCTTTTGGGATTGAAGTCGCGATCAGTGCCACACTGTTCGCTTGCAGCATTACGGCGCCGAAGCCCTGAATCGCTCTGAAGAAGATGAGTGCAAGTAGAGTGGGCGCAAACCCACACGCTACCGAAGCGAGTGCGAAGAGCGCGAAGCCATAGGTGTAAAGCAACTTCCGACCAACCATGTCGGAAAATTTGCCCACAGCAGCTACGGCGGCCACGAGTACCAAGAGATACGACAAGGCCACCCATTCCACTTCTCCCATGGGTGCGCCGAAATCGTGCTGAAGCGTAGGGAATGCCACGGTGACAATGCTTGCGTCGAGCTGCCCCATGAATGCGCCGACGCACACGGTATAGACAGCGAGCCAATGTGCATCGGGGCGTTTCCGAACCCATGCCGGGCGGGCCGGTTCGGTCAGCAACCTGTGTCCCCAATGTAAGTATTGCACCGCTACATCCTTCGAGTATTTAATAGGGCCAATTCAGCACGTTCGCAACGGGCCGTGTTGCGTTCGCATCTCGGTAGGCTACGGACAGATCTGACCCTTGTGATGGGTCTTCTTGTTTGCTGAAATTCGTCGTCGAAAACCAGTTGCAACACATTCGTATTTAGCTGACCGCTGCCGCGTATTCCTGGATCGTAACCAGCGCAGCGCAATCGTTGCCGAGGGTTCGCCGCGGCGCATTGCGCGCAGTTATTATACGGGCTTGTCCCTTTTTTCTGTCTGAACAAGGCCGACTCGATGGGGTTTAGTCCGCTCACCCAGAGCGATAATGTTAGCGGACACGGGTTGCCAGACGCTGCGAGCGCCTGGCTGCAATGCCAGCGCTCGCGGTTAATTACTACGGTGATACGCTCCTAAGAATGCTCTGTTCGGATGAGCGTGATAAGCTAACTTCAATTCTATGAGCTAGAACCTGTTGAGCCCATGCGTTACGACATTACTGACCTCAAAGTGTTCCTGGCCGTCGTCGAAGCCGGTAACCTATCGCGCGGGGCGCAGCAATGCCATCTATCCCCGTCATCGGTCAGCCTGCGCGTCAAGAGGCTGGAGAACGTACTGGGATCCGCCCTGTTGGTGCGCCACCCCCACGGCGTCGGGCCTACGCCAGCGGGTTTGGTTGTTGTTGAACACGCCTATCGCTGTTTGGCCGAGCTGGAACAGATGCACACGAACCTCCTGCCTTACTCGCAGGGAATCAAAAGCCATATCAGGCTTTTCGCAAATAGCCTCTCGATCAATTCTTACATCCCCAGAGATCTGGTACATTTTTTCAAGCAGTACCCGTCAGTACGCGTTTCGTTAGCAGAGCGCACTAGTGAGGAAATTGTTGCCGCAGTGAGCGTTGGCCAGGCAGACGTGGGAGTAGTTGCCCCGGAAGTGACGCACTCGAACCTTACTTTTTTACCCTATCATAAAGATCGGCTCGTGCTGTTGGTCCCCCTCGATAACGAGTTAGCCAAGCAATCTACGGTGCACTTCACGGAATGTCTCCAGGAACCCTTCATTAGCCTCCCGCAGGGAGCGTCGCTCCACTCGTTTTTGATCAAACGTGCAGCAGCCCTCGGAAGCACGTTGGATATTCGCGTCCAAGTGGCCGGGTACCATGCCATTACCCTTCTAGTTGCTTCGGGTGCGGGCGTTGCCATCGTGCCTCACTCGGCGCTTAGGCGAGAGATCCACAAAGATTTTGTGGTCGTTGCCCTCTCGGACCCGTGGGCGCGTCGTGACCTTCGTATCTGCATTACAAGCAAACCCGATGCGTCTCACTATTTTCGGGATCGCCTGGTGGCTACCCTTCGAAGCTCCTTTACCGCAAAAGAGATATGTGCCAAACCAGGCGGCCCATCTGACGCTCTCAAGCCGAGGGGCTGATGGTTTCTGGAATTTGTATTTCACAAATGCAGGTTTCTATTAATCTCGATATCTTAATAATCCGTCAGGCCTTACTCTCGGGCGGTGCTTTATCTCTATCGGACATGTGGCATGAACTTTGCGCGGGCAGCCTAGCGCTTCATGCTGGGCTTTGAAGAAACCATCCGAAGGAGTTGAGGCAGGGCGGTAATCGTTAGGTAGAAATGCCACGGGGCGCGAATCGCGCATATTTTTAAAATCAGAAGCGAGGTAACCGCAATGATTAAATCGATCTATTCTTCCCTGCTCATCTTGTGTATGGGGATCCTGCCTTCCTACACGTTGGCAGCGGCCTATCAGCCCACCAAATCGGTAACGCTCATCGTACCGTTTCCTCCCGGAGGAGGCACGGACCGGTTTGCACGCATTCTTGGCCTCAAGCTATCCGACATGTGGGGCCAAACGGTCGTCGTGGAAAACCGTAGCGGAGCCCAAGGCAGTATCGGTACAGCCCATGTCGCAAAAGCCGCCCCAGATGGATACACACTACTCGTGGCACACCAAGGGGTCTTTGCGGTGAATCCGCATTTGTACAAGGACACTGGGTTCGATCCCTTCAAGGATTTTGTACCGGTGGCTCGGGCCACCCAGCAGCCGTTCGTGCTCGTAGTTAACGACACCCTACCAGTAAAAACGCTTAAGGAGCTCGTGACGCTCGCCAAGAGCGAGCCTGGCCAAATTAATTTCGGCTCGGCCACGTCTGGGGCGCAACTGGCTGGTGAACTGCTTAAGCACAACGCGGGTATCGACATGCTGTCTATCGCTTACAAAGGTGCCGCGCCAGGTGTGGTGGATGTTCTTGGAGGGCACATCAATTTGATGGTGGCCACTCCTCCGTCCATCGCACAGCACGTCAAAGACGGTAAGTTACGAGCGCTGGTGCTCTTCGGATCCGAGCGCATCTCGGCAATTCCTGATGCTCCCACGGCTGCCGAGGCGGGGTATCCGGCGCTGGGCGATATGCCCGAATGGTATGGCATCGTGGTGCCGGCCGGTACGCCCGCCAACCTAGTCGTCCAGATGAACCAGGACATCAACGTGGCTTTGCAGGACCCCGACCTTCAGCGTCGCGCTCAGGCGCAGGGGTTGATCCCCGCTCCTACCACCCCGGAGAAGTTTGCTGCCCAGATCCGCCGCGATTACGACAGCTGGGGTGAGATCGTAAAGAAAATGGGATTGAAAGCGCAATAGCAAGTCCTTCTAGGGGTTCGGACACCCGTCGGCCAGTTATACGTTGTTACTATTTCTTAACCTGGAGCATAAGGATGCGTTTGTTTCGTGGTGTTTTTGCCAACCTTCCGACCCCTTTTGATGATAGCGGCGATGCGCTTGACATCGATCGCCTCAACGTGCTGATTGATTTCTTGATGGAGCGCGGGGTACACGGAGTTGCTTGTTCGCTAAGTTCGGGCGAATATCCCTATCTCACCGAGCAAGAACGCAAGCAAGTTGCAAAGGAAGTGGTTCTACGCGTGGCCGGCCGGGTGCCGGTGATCGTTGGTGTCTCGGCACTGACAACGGCACAATCTATGATGTTTGCCCGTCAGGCGCAGGAAGTGGGTGCCGATGCCGTCATGGTGATGCCAATCCAGTATTGGCCATTGCGACAAGACGAGGTCATCGAACACTTCAAAAGTATTTCCCGAGTAACGTCTCTCCCGCTTGGAATCTATGATAATCCAGGGCTTGGCGCGGCCAGGTTCTCAATAGATATGTATCGGACCCTAATGCTTGAGGCAAACGTAAAGTTGAGCAAGGACAGTTCCACGAGCCTCATGCGAGTTGAAGAAGTAACACAAGTTTGTGGGCAGGGGGTCTCAATTTTGCATGGGAATCATATGGAGATGCTCCCAGCATATAGGCTGGGCTCTTCCGGCGTATGCACGGTCATGGCGAGCGTCTTTCCGCAGGCCTGCCTAGAAATTTATCGTCTGAGTGTAGTGGAGCAAAACTGGGCGGCCGCGCATAAATACTTTGAAAAATTGGCTCCGCTCTTTCGCTTCTTTGCGGAGCACTCTCTCGCCCGCTGCGTCAAGGAGGCGTCTGCCCTGATGGGGCGCCCCCTGGGCCCTCAGCGAAGGCCCCTTTCGGGGCTTTTGCCAAAAGATCGCGAGGAATTAAGCGCGATTCTGAAGGAGTACGGCTACCTAGCCTAAGGGTCAATGCCGCGGTGCAAACGGCCTCTGCGAGATGGTTACCCTTCGAAAGTTTGGGAGATCAGCAGGGTTGGAATGGATGACCTTTGCGCCTCGCCCCACGATGCGACAAATCAGGTCCGCGTAAATAAAGCCAGAAGTCTTTCTGTCGATGCCTTCAACAACCCTTGATCGCCACCAATCGCAACAAACGTCATTCCCATCTCGAGATAACGTCTGGCGTCGGCCTCGATCGGTGCGAGGGTGCCCACCGGCTTGCCTTTCGCCAGGCAAGCCGCGGTCGCCTGCTTGATGGCTTGTTGCATGTCGGTATGAGCGGGATTGAGCAAATGCAAGCCTGCTTTCCAGGCTGCAGAATCATCAATTTCGGCCGTTTGGGCGATGGCAATCTGCATTACAACATCGCGGGTCCGATAGGAACAGCGCCGCGTGAATTCATGGCCCATCAAGATGATGCGAGCAGGATCATACACGACCGAGTCATTGCAATGGGCGGGTCGATTTCTGCCGAGCACGGTATAGGTAAATCAAAAATAGCCGAAATGAGTCGCTATAAAGCAGCCGTTGAACTGCATTTGATGCATGTCATAAAGGAAGCCATTGATTCTAAGGACTTGATGAATCCTGGAAAAGTTTTACCGCGATCATCGCTCGACAGATAGATAAGATCACGCTTCACCTTTTAGGCCACAACTTATTTAGAAGTGGCATTGCAACGCAGGTTTATCGGGCGTCAGACAGTTTGACTTTTGTCAGGCTCTGCAATTTTTCGAAGCTAAGGCCTTCGACAAGATCGACGACTTTGGCGCCTTCTTGGGTTAAATCGATAACGGCCATATCCGTATAAATGCGACTTACACAGGCAATGCCGGTTAGCGGATACGTGCATGTCTCGACTAGCTTGCTTTCGCCCGTCTTGGTCAAAAAATCCATCATGACAAACGTTTTTTTGGCGCCAATCGCC
>JBDTLC010000146.1:0-37551 GCA_039935015.1 Paralcaligenes sp.
GGTGCCTTCGCCAAACACGATCAGGGTTTTACCGCCATCAACGTTGCACGAGCCGGACTGACACGGGGATGGACAAAGGATTCACCTCCGGAGCCTGGCGGCTGCAACAAACGCTCTGGACTCTGCCACTGGCCTTTTGTCCGAGTCCAGAGCCTATAGGTCTGCGTAACCTCATTGCTGCGAGCAAACACATACAGCGAATTACCTATTGCCTGCAAAACGGGAGCCGATTCAACTTGGCCACCCAGGGCAATGAGGCCGGATGCATCGGCAAGCCAAATCTCTCCATCGGCATGGTCCAAGGCTGCGACCACGACCCGGCCTTGCTCGTCCAGACCAATGGCCGGATGGCCTACATAAGGAAAGCCCATATCAGTGGCCGTGTCCCATTGGCGATCAGCCGCACCACGCTCAGACTGGCTCATTTTCAATAAGTGGCCATTTTTCTTGTCGCGAGCGTAAAGTTCGATCAGGCCCTGACTATTGCGTAATGCGGCCAAGCCACCCGATGAGGATATACCGGCAATCTGCCTCCACGGCGTCCAAATGCCCACACCCGGATCGCTCTGCGAGCTAACCCAAAGAGCACCTTCTCGGTCGGTTGCAAAAACCGCCAGACGCCCAGCGGCATCGAGTGCAGCAGCAAGGTCGGGCAAGGACCTGGCCAGCGCCGGCAACGTGGACCACGCCCATAACGCGTCAAAATTGGCGGAGCGTGCCGCGCCATAGTGAAACAACCCATCGTTACCCAGCGCAAGCAACGCTATCCGGCCGTCGGCATTGTGCGTCACAGACGGTACGCTCGTGACAAGAGGGCTATTCAAGCTCTGCCAACCTGACCAACCGCGGCCACCTGTTTGCAATTTGAACCACAAGCGTCCGACTGTGTCGCGCACCAACACGCCGGCCCTACCGTTTTTCAGATTAAAGGCAACTGCGTGGCCGGCTGTGCGTCCACCCAATGCCAGCCAATGTTTTTCGTGGCTGGTTCGCACATTCGCCGCCGAATTGGCCTCACCCACCGCAAACAAGAAATAGCCTCCCGCCGGGTTGGACGCCACAGAGGGTGCAGCGTTGCGCCGTATCACATAATAGGTACGACCCACCCACGATGCGGCAGTGCCGGCAGGCTCTTTGCAGGTAGCTGGGCCCTTGGGGCAATAACGATAATCGTCCCAGGCATAATGCTTGAACGCCTTGGTCTTTTCATTAATTTCAGCCTCGGTCAAATTAGTGGGGCGCTCTTGGGTAGGGTAATCTACATACCCGACCTCGGCATAGTTCCCAGGCCGGATCTTGATGGCGTCGCGCACCAGGCGCGCGCTGGCGATGTGGTCCGGATGATCGTTGCCGGGACAGCGCCAGCACAGTTTTGTATAAGGAATAGTAATACTCGCGTCCATGTGCCGCACAACGGTAGGCTGATAATCTTTGATGATGTTGGCAATGGTAGCAACGAGGTCTTCGCGGTCATAGGTTTCCACATACGGTCCGAGAGACTGTGCGGTGGCTCCGGGCACTGACTCAGCTCGGCTCAGCGGGGTCAGGCTGCCCCATCCTTTTCCAAGCCAGGGGTCCTGAAGACGCATGTGGATCATGGATACACGCTGGTTGGCTTTCAACACGAAACGGGCCAGCGGCCGTTTGTCGAATACGGCGACGTCCTCGATCCAGTTATCGGGTTTTTCCGCCTGATAAGCATAGGCCGCGCGAACTCCGCGTGCGCGACCCAGCATATATTGTTCTCCCTCGCCACGTTCGGCCGCGGTTAAATAAACGATTTGCACGCAACCACCGGCACTGATGGAGGTATTGATATCGGGGTTCATGAAAAGCAGATCGTCGTCTTGGTGCGCTACAAATACCAGATCCCGGATGCCGTGACACTGAGCTAAAGACATGCCGGCCGAGGCAGGCGCCCCGGCACAGGTCAAAATCAGCACGCACCACACTGCAAACCACCGTATTGTGGTCATGTTGAGCCTTAAGAAGGTTTAACCTGAATTTGCGGCGTGGGCGAACCTGTCCAGCTTAGCTGATACGCTGACGCACGGCGTACATTGCCTACAAGCGCCGGGCGAAAACACGCCAGATTTGTACCACCTGCAAATCTGACACTAGGATAAATAATGCCCATCGAGCCGATATCGAGCAGATGTTTGGCGAGATTCTGGGAGGCTATGTAGCTGCCAGGCCGAAGACACGATGCAAAACCCCGGACGTGGCGGATATCGTGGAATTCGCTGCTGAAATCAGCCAACAAGGTCTGGTAGCTGACCGAATCATGAAAGTAATTGATTTCCTGGTATTCCACCGTTTTGTGAAAAACGATCTCGGCCAAGGCGGTATCAATGTCGAAAGCGCAATACCAGGCGCCCCGCACGTCGCTATTGAAGCGACTGCCTTCGGGTCGAGGATAGGTATATGCCGCATTGATAATGCGAAAATTAGCGACACCGAACACCAGTTCGTCAATGCCGATGTCGGGCAGACCGCCCCGCTCCCCCACCAGCCTTTCGTTGGTAGCATTGTCTAGGTCGAATAAATCGATGAGATGATCGGGATTGTCGGCTAAAGGAACAAGGACAGAATTTTCCTGATCGGCGAAACGCGACGGTATCAGGCGGCAGGTATCGAATTGGCGAACTATGCTAACAGGCGGTACCCGCATGGTTAAATTCCGCCGCGCCGAGCGTCTAGCAGCTTACGCACCGTTTGCATAGCCAGCAAACCGCCATCAAGCATATAAGCCAGCGGCGTTTTCCCGGCAAAAATGACGTTGCTATTGGGGAGATTCACCCAGCGATCGGCCAGATCGTCGCCATACAAAATGTGCAAAGCCTTATAAATGCCCGTTAAATAGGAAATACGTGTAATACGGTCGACTTCCAAGAGCCGATCGGGCTTTTTTTTCCATTCATAAAAAGCACTGGTGGACACCCCACCCAACAAGCCGCAGGCATCTTCATCGCGTAGAGACCATGCGCGGGCAAGCTTGAAAAAACCTTTGAGCGCCGAGGCGGACAACCGCTCGCGCGCCGCGCGTGAATTCAGGTCCACAACCACGGCCGGTTCGAAATGGCTGACGGGATAAGCGTAGGCAAGATCCATGTGATAACCTCCAGACATGGAATGATTATACTCCGTTTCGGGAAGATAAAGAGCACTGTCGCACGCCACAGATAGGCACCGCACACCAATAGAGGACCTGGTGTATATGTTTGCTGCACGCCTCCAGTCCCTGTTAAAGTGCATACTGGTTAATCATCGCTTACGAGGCGACTATTCATGGCATCGATCGATTCATTTTCCGCATTTGCACTGGCCGGTGAAATGGTTGATTTTTCACGCTTTCGTGATCAGGTCGTACTTGTCGTAAATGTCGCAACACAGTGCGGCTATACACCACAATACGAAGGACTCGAGACCCTTTACCGCGATTACAAAGACCGCGGCTTTACGGTATTGGGCTTTCCCTGCGACCAGTTTGGCCACCAGGAGCCAGGCAGTGCCAGTGAAATTCAAGATTTCTGCTCGCGCACCTATGACATCACCTTTCCTTTATTTGCGAAAATCGACGTCAATGGCCCTCATGCCCATGCCCTCTACGCTTGGTTGAAAAACGAAAAACCCGGCGTTCTAGGTACCCAAGGCATTAAATGGAATTTCACGAAATTCTTACTCGGCCGCGACGGCCAAGTGCGCGCGCGCTACGGGTCAAGCACCAAACCAGAGGAATTGCGCCCGGCCATCGAGCAGGCTCTGAACGATGCCCCTTCCCTTTGATTGCGGCCGGTCCGTCCCCGAGGATACAAATGATTGAACTCCATTATTGGACGCCTCCCAATGGTCACAAGGCCACCTTTAAAGGCCAAAACATCGAAACTGTGAAGCAGAAATGAAATTCCCCATCTACACGATGCGTTCCACAGTCATGCTGTTTGTGCTGACGCTGTTGTCTGCCTGCGCGACGAGCCCGCGCAGTAATATTTCGCTGATACCGAGCAACCAGATCGCCGCACAGACAAGTAAAGAAGGTCTGTTTACGCAACCGGTTAAATGGGAGCATAAAAAGCCTGGATGCAAGGGCGAGTGCCCCAGCGTCAAACTCGATTCAATTTCGTTCCCAGGCAATAAAAAGCTGACTGAACTGGTGGACCACGCGCTAGCTACCATGACCGGCGTAAGTACCAAGAATGTGCAACCCTACGACTCTGTTGCTGGCTATCAGGATTATTTCTGGAAAACGGCTGCACCGCGAGATTCAACCGTGCTGTCGGCGAAATTGCGCTACAGCAATAAGAACCTGACTATCATTGAGCTAAATACTTGGCAGTATTTAACTGGTGCAGCTCACGGCATTTCGGCGACTCAATTTCTTAACTGGGATAACGAGCGCCACATCGTACTGGCACTGGAACAGGTTCTGCAGCCCGGGAAGTTACCTGATTATGTGGCGGCTCTGAGAGCCGCGCACGGAAAATGGTTGGCCAGCAACGCCGACGCCCGGCACGACCCGCAAACCTACAACCGTATCTGGCCTTTCCAAGCCAGCGAGAATTTCGCTTTTACAGATCACGGACTGGTCGTCAAATACGATACCTATCAGATCGCACCTTATTATTTTGGACAACCCGAGCTTCTCTTGCCCTACAGTACGCTACAGAACATTTTGCGACCCCAATACCTGCCCACCCAGGGCTGATTGGCCTCGCCACGAATACATCTGGAAACGGCCGAAACCGTTGACAGCTAACTCGTCTTCTATGGAACCTGCCTGCCGCTCTTATTGGCTGGGTGCCGATTTGGCGTTATCTTCCGAATTGAAATACCGCGAAGTGGAATTGCTGTCGTCCTTTTTGGCAGCTGGCTGCGCATTACTGCCCACAGCAGGCTCGCCCCCCGTCGTCGCGCCAGGGCCAGGCTTGGCACGTGCGCCCGCCTCGGAGCTCCCAGTGATATCTACCGTGCGCGCCGCCGTGCCTGGCGTGGCGGCTTGCTCAGCCATATTCTTGTCATGTTGCGAGGCCTGCGCGGCCAGCGTCTTTTTAATTAAGGCGTCGAGCCTATCAGCCAAAGCGTTATGGTTACCCTGACGCGCCCAGTCTGCCGCATTGTGATGGCCAAGGTTCTGAACGATAACGACTGCACCGGCCGCAAGTAGCGCCTGCACCACCTGATCACTACCGGCGTAGGCCGCCATCATTAGTGCAGTCGTACCGTCGGGGGAAGGCGCATCGATAATCGCCTTATGCGCAATCAGCATCCGAACCGTATCCAGGTGGCCTTTTGAGGCAGCATAATGCAGGGGGGTCCACCCCAGACGATTCACCTGTGCGCCACGGCGGATAAGCGCTTCGGCTCTTTGAGTTTGCCCCACCACGGCCAGATACATTAATGGTGTCTCGTGGCTAATATTGAGGGCATTGACGGCCGTTTTGTGATCGGCGGCCAAGACATCGTAGACTTTCCAGGCACCATCGCGCACTGCTTGCATGATCGAGGGCTGCCCCTTGGGGCTGATGGCGTTGGGGTCGGCGCCCTCGGCCAGCATCGTTTTAATGTCGGCTGCGCGATCATTAGTTATGTCGATCCACCAATCAGCCGGATTGGCTGCCCGCGCTGCCGTGCAAAGCAACAAGCTCACCAAACAGACCAGCAAGCCGAGGTCTTTGACGCGTTTCACTAGCATTAAGTTAAGATATTTCTGTTTCATATCAATATAATAGAAGGTATACATAATCTAATTTAGTTAAAGTAAATTATCTAATATTAATTTTAGATTATTTACCTGCTTTATTGAAAAGACTGAAAAAATTACGTTTTGAATGACGCGCTACGTCCAACACAGGTATACCCCGCAAATCGGCTATTTTTTCGGCCACATGAACAACCTTGGACGGGTCGTTTAGCTTGCCACGATACGGTACCGGTGCCAAATAGGGAGAGTCAGTTTCAATTAGCAATCGATCCAGCGGCAGTTTTTTGGCCAAATCATGTAGATCCCGTGCATTTTTAAAGGTCACAATTCCCGACAGGGAGATATAGAAATTCATGTCCATTGCAGCCTGTGCCACGTCCCAGGACTCGGTGAAACAATGCATAACGCCGCCGCATTCGCTTGCCCCTTCTTCGCGCATTATGCGCAGCGTATCGGAGCTGGCTGAGCGCGTATGAATAATCAAAGGCAAGCCACAGCGCTTGCTAGCGCGGATATGCGTCCTGAAGCGCTCGCGTTGCCATTCCAGCGGCTCGGACAGGCGGAAATAATCTAGGCCTGTCTCGCCTATGGCAACGACCTTGGGCTTTTGCGCCAGACGCACCAGTTCATCCACCGTGGGCTCGGGAGTATCTTCATAGTCAGGATGGACGCCCACCGAGGCATACAAGTTTGAATAAGGCTCGACCAGATCGATGATCCCCGGCCAATCGGGCAAGTTGACGCTAACGACCAGCGCATGACTGACGCGATTTTGCTCCATCCGGCTCAATATATCGGGCAGATTTTTGGCCAGCTCAGGAAAATTCAGATGGCAGTGAGAATCAACGTACATAATCGCTTCAAATACTAATAATTAGTCGAAAGACGGCTGCCTAGCCAGCGGGCAGACACGCCAGCGCCACACGCTGCAATACGCTATGCACCAGCAGCTTGGCATTCAAGGGATGGCCAGCTACTGCGCGCTGCTGGCCCAGCCACTTGCCAGTATCGCTCAGATTCGCCAGGGACGCTCGCGCCGCAGCAGCTCTTATGCTTTCGCCAAGTGCAGGGAAATAACGAATTGGCGCGCCAGAGGCTGCCAGCAGCATGTCTACAAAAAACCTTTGTAGGGTGTCAATCCATACGTCAGGAGGCTCTTTTTCAAGCCCGTCAGCCAAATCGCCAATATCGGGGCTTTGCGCTCGGGCTAGTGGGTCAACCAGTTGTCGCAACCAATTAGGACAAGCGGCGGCGCCGCTCTGGGCTAGTTGTAAAGCCGACAAAGGCGCACCTCCGGCGGCTGCGAGCCACGACTCGGGAGCATCAATGCCCTGGCCTCTCAGCCACTCAAGGCACACAGCCGCCGGAGGGCTCGCCAGTGGCAGCCGTCGGCAGCGCGACACGAGCGTCGGCAACAAGCGATCGGGCGCCTCGGCAACCAACAAAAATACCGTATGTTCCGGAGGTTCCTCTAAAACTTTAAGCAACGCATTGGCCGATATTTGATTGAGCGACTGGGCCGGATACAGCACGGCTACTCGCCACCCGCCGCGGTGCGTAGCCGTATTAAACCAGGGGCTTAGCTCTCGTAGCTGGTCGACGCGTATTTCTTTGGAGGGTGTTTTCTTTGTCGCGGACGCAATGATCTCATCTTCGGCAACGGCCTCTGAGCCCTCGTCGTGTGCAACCGCATCGGGCCGAATCCGGCGCAAATCAGGATGATTATTTCCGGCCAGCCAGTGACAGGCTGCGCACTGACCACAAGCCAATCCCAGCACTGGCGTTTCGCACAAGAGGCTGGCCGCCGCCGCCAGTGCAAACTGACGTTTTCCGATGCCGGCCACGCCGTGTATAAGCCATGCATGCGCAAACCGTTCGCGCTGGCCCAACCAGGATCGCGCGAGGTCTTCTTGCCAGGGCAGGAAGCGGGAAATGGCGCTCATCGCTCACTCTCCGCCCGCAATGGTGGCGGGGCGCCGTAACTCTGTATCAGCGCGTCAAGCTGCTGCGATAAATCGGCTCGCACCACGTCCAGGGGCCGGGTCGAATCAATGATATATAAACGCCCGGGCTGTTGCCGCGCGCGCTCATGATAGGCTTGTCGGGTGCGCTCAAAAAATGCGGGCCCCTCCTGTTCGAACCGATCCAGTTCGCGGGTGCGGGCTAAACGTTCACGCGCGACAACGAGTGGCACATCGAACAACCAGGTACGATCAGGCTGCAAATCGGGATGGACCCAATGCTCGAGTACTTCAATCATGGCGCCACCCAGCTCCCGCCCGCCGCCCTGATACGCATAGCTCGCATCGGTAAAGCGATCACACACTACCCAGGAACCCGCGGCCAGTGCCGGCTCTATAACGCTCTGGAGATGCTCACTGCGCGCGGCGAACATCAGCAAGGTTTCGGTTTTAAGATGCATGGCTTGGCTCAGTACCATTTGCCTCAACTGCTCGCCTAGCGGTGTACCACCCGGCTCACGAGTAGCCATCACGGTGATGCCGCGTCGACGGATTTCGTCGACCAGCCAGTTCACATGCGTGCTCTTTCCGGCGCCATCCAGGCCCTCCAGAGTAATGAAACAGCCGCGCCGATTCTGCATTATTGATTGGCTTTTAAAATATATTTCGACACGGCGCGATTGTGCTCTGGCAAGTCTTTCGAAAACTCGCTGGTGCCATCGCCGCGCGATACGAAGTACAGATAATTGTGGTTTTCAGGATGAACTGCGGCAAGCAAAGAAGCCCGGCCCGGACAAGCGATAGGTGTCAAGGGCAAGCCCGTGCGCGTATACGTATTCCAGGGCGTGTCCGCTGCCAAGTCACTTTTACGGATTTTACCTTTATAGGCATCTCCCATGCCGTAGATAACGCTGGGATCAGTCTGCAGAGGCATATCGAGTCGCAAGCGATTGATAAACACCCCTGCGATACGGCGGCGATCGGCGGCCACTCCGGTTTCCTTCTCAATAAGAGAGGCCAGAATCAACGCCTGATACGGTGTCGAGATAGGAAGGTTGGGGTCGCGCTCATCCCAGATCGATGCCAGCTGTTGCTGACTCGCGTGATAGGCACGGCGCAAGATATCGAAATCGGCGGAATCAGGCACAAAAACGTAAGTATCCGGAAAAAACAGGCCTTCGGGGCTGGTCTGATCCGATCCCAGGCGTTTTAGCAATTCGGCATCGCTGGTCTGATCGAGTGTATGTTTGATTTGCGGATTGTCTCGCAGGGCCTGACGTATGCGGGCATAGGTCCACCCCTCGACCAGCGTGATGCGCGTTTGAGTCATGTCGCCACTGGCCATGCGTTCGAGCAGCATCAAAGGCGTGTCGCCCCGTACGGCCTCGTACCCACCTGCCTTGATTTGTTTATCGAGTCCGGTTAGCCGAGCCAACAGGACAAAGGCGTCTTCATTGATCTGTATGCCCGCCTTGGCCATGGTACGGGCAACCGTTCTGGGACGGCTACCTACTTCCACCAGGTAATCAAGGCGTTGGGCCGTAAGCGTGACCGGACGATTCGTCCAGTACCAGGCCGTAGCCGCGGCGGCGACGAGCACTAAGCACAATAGAAGAACCAGCCGAAACAATATTCGCATTTTTTTCATTACTCTCGAGTGTAGCCGAGGGGCAAAAGCAATAATTTCACAAGCCCGTTATGATAAACGCTTATCTCTCCCGTCCTAGGCGTTGCTGCATCCATGAACGATTTGTCACCTTTTTCCATTCCGCTTGATGATCTGGCCGTCATTGAAATAACAGGCGCCGACGCCATCGGATTTATTCACGGCCAGATTACGCACGACATCGCCAACCTGCCCGAAAATACGGCGCGCCTGGCAGGTTACTGCAGCGCCAAAGGACGTCTGCTGGGCAGCATGGTCGTCTGGCGTGTTAATACTCTTGAATCACCTACTCTCCATGCCCTGATCAAGGCCGATATCGCCCAGGCTATCGTCAAACGCTTATCCATGTATGTACTGCGCGCCAAAGTCAAACTTCGCCTCACCGAACTGCAGGTTCTGGGTGTACGCGTCGCACGCAACGCCCAATCGCCCGGCGGTTCCAACCTTCCGGAACATGGCGTAGCTTCCCTGATAGACGGCATCGCTCAACTACCCGGCAAACCGTCGGCCTGGACGGTGGTTCATACGGACGCCGGAGCCTGGGTTGCCGCACCGGCGGCCGATACCGCAATTGACCGCTGGTGGCACATCGGCCCGGATAATGCAGTTTCAGCTTCCGGTTCGACATTGGGCGCAACCGTGCCGGATCCCGGCCAGTCTGAAGCATCGCCGACGGCGGTCTGCGACGACGAAGCCAGTATGTGGCAAGTAGAAGATATCGTTGCCGGCCTTCCCTGGATCGTGGCGGCAACCCAAGACATCTTCATACCGCAAACTCTGAACCTGGACCTTATCGACGGAGTGAGTTTCACCAAGGGCTGCTATCCGGGCCAGGAAATCGTGGCACGCAGCCACTACCGAGGCACGGTAAAAAGACGCATGACGTACGGATGCGTGCAAGCAAAGCTCGCACCCGCCGCCCTGCCGAATCAAGATATTTACGATACCCATCATCCGGACAACCCCTGCGGGCGAGTTATCAACGCAGCGTACGACGGCCGCCTGCATTTACTGCTCGAAGTACAGTTGTCTGATTTGGACTTAGCCGCATTCAGATTGGGGCAGGCCGACGGACCGGCTATTACGCTGCGAGCGTTGCCCTACGAAATCAAGTCTGGCACCACTCGCTGAACCGTCACCTCATTTCTTGAACAAATTCAGAATGCTGGAAAAATCCAGGCGACCGTTGCCTTGGGCGCTATGCAAGGAATACAGATTGCGCGCCAGTTCCCCCAGAGGAATCGTTGCGCGAGCGTGCAGCGCCGACTCGGCCGCTAGCCCCAGGTCTTTGAGCATCAGGTCAACTCCAAAACCACCCGCATAAGCTTTGGACGCCGGGGCGTTCTCCATTACGCCGGGCCAAGGGTTATAAAGTTCGGTAGCCCAGTTGCGGCCCGAGCTTTTGGCAATGATATCGGAGAGTACTTTGGGGTCCAAGCCATTGGCGACTCCTAGAGAAAGCGCCTCTGATGTGCCTGCCATCAAAATGCCCAAAAGCATGTTATTGCAGATTTTAGCCACTTGCCCCGCGCCGGCCGCGCCGGCGTGGAAAATATTCTTGCCCATTTTTTCCAGAACAGGCATAGCGGCGGCAAGCGCCTGCGCCTCTCCACCCACGATGAAAGTCAGTGTGCCAGCGGCAGCCCCGCCTGTTCCACCCGACACAGGCGCGTCGATCATGCGTATGCCGCGAGCCTGGGCGGCGCGCGCCACCTTGCGTGCCGCTTCGGGAGAAATCGTGCTGCACTCGAGCACCAGCGAGGAAGGATCGATATGCGATAGCAAATCGGTATCTCCCAAATACAGGCCCTCGACGTGCTGGCTGGCCGGCAGCATCGAAATAACCACTTCCACATTCTTCACCGCGTCTTGCGCGGTTTGAGCGGCGCGTGCACCCGCCTCGGTCAAGGTTTTGATGGCGGCGGGCACCAGATCGAACACCACTAGTTCATGCCCGGCACGGCACAGGTTCAGCGCCATGGGGCTACCCATGTGGCCCAGGCCTATAAATGCAATGCGACTCATTTCATCTCCTTCGTTACAGGGTTAGTCTTCTAGCTCAGCACATCTTAGATATCCAACGCGCAAACCGCGACCACTATCGCATATCTGCCAGAGGATGGCCTTGCGTCTGCGGCCAAGGCGGTATGAAGAAACGCTGCACCCAATCATCGGTCGCTTCGGCCAGGCTGGCCGGTCGCCATTTGGGCTGCTTATCTTTGTCGATCAGCAAAGCACGAATTCCCTCCTGAAAATCACCCGCTACGCCACACTGTAAAGACACGATATATTCTTGGCGAAACGCATCAGCCAAAGACAACAGGCGAGTCTGGCGCAACAAGGTAAAGCAAAGGCGTGCCGAACCCGGCGCACCCGCCTTGAATGTCGCCGCCGCACGTTTAAGCCAGGCATCTTCCTGGCTGGCCAAACCGGCGATATGTCGGCATATCGCGTCAAAGTCTGCACCGTCACAAGCATCGTTGATCCAGGCGTAATGAGCTTGCAAAGGACCGGCAGGCAGGCGAGGCTCAGGCTGCAGACGCAACAACAGATCGCGCAATTGCACGTCATTTTGGGTTCGGGACCCCGACCAAGAGCCCATTTGAACGCAGGTGACGAAGTCCGACCAGCGCGATGCAGCAAGGGTATAGTCGACCAAGCCCAGATGCCGCAGATCGGACGCGCCAAGTTGCGCGCCGGTAAGTGCCAGAAACGTGCCTATGCCGCGAGGTAAGCGACTGAGCATCCAGGTGCCGCCCACATCGGGAAACAGGCCTATGGTGATCTCGGGCATGGCAAAACGCGTGGTTTCGCTCGCAACGCGGTGACTGGCACCCATCAGCAGGCCAACGCCTCCGCCCATCACGATACCGCTGCCCCAGCACAATACAGGCTTGGGATAGGTATGAATCTGATAGTCGAGGCGATACTCCACGTCGAAAAACTGACGTGCATAGGTATTGCCCCAGGCCTGGCCACTGTGATTGTCCTGCATCGCCTGGTACAGGCCATGCAGGTCGCCTCCCGCGCAAAAGGCCTTTTCGCCTGCACCTTTCAGGATGACCAAGGCAATCGAATCGTCATTTTCCCAACGACTTAACTGGCGAGCCAATAATTGGCACATCTCGAGCGACAGGCCATTCAAAGTCTCCGGCCGGTTCAAAGTTGCGACCCCGACATTTTTTTGATTGGCAGTTGATAAGACTTCGAACTGAACAGAAGAGCTCATCGGATGTCGGCGCCTTTTTCCAGAATTTGACGGGCCACAATGACACGCATTATTTCGTTGGTGCCTTCAAGTATTTGATGGACACGGCTATCGCGCACCAATCGTTCCAGTGGGTAATCTTTGAGATAACCGTAACCACCATGAATTTGCTGAGCGTCGAGGCATACCTGAAAGCCCAGATCGGTCGCCAGACGTTTGGCCATGGCGCAATACGTGGCGGCCTGCGGGTCTTCCTGGTCAAGCTTGGACGCCGCCAGGCGCACCATCTGGCGCGCAGCAACAATATCCGTAAGCATATCGGCCAGCTTGAACTGCAGGGCCTGGAAACTGGCCAGAGGCTGGCCGAACTGCTTGCGCTCACCCATGTAACGGCGCGCCGCGTCGTAGGCTCCCTGGGCTGCGCCGACCGAACACGTGCCTATATTGATACGTCCGCCATCAAGGCCTTTCATGGCAAATTTGAAACCGTCGCCCTCTTCGCCCAACAGATTTTCGACGGGCACCTCGACGTTTTCAAAGGTGATGGAGCGCGTAGATTGGCTATTCCAGCCCATTTTATCTTCCTTGCGCCCGTAAGTAATGCCCGGCAGGTTGGCGGGTACGACAAACGCCGAAATGCCTTTGGCGCCCGCGTCGCCCGTGCGCGCCATCAGCACCAGCACATCCGTATCGCCCGCGCCCGAAATAAACGCCTTGGCACCATTAATTTTGTAGACACTGCCATGTTTATCGGCGCGTGTCGTCAGCGAACCCGCATCGGAACCTGAGCCGGGTTCGGTCAAGCAATAAGATGCCAGTTTTTCACCGCTCGCCAGAGACGGCCCCCAGGCGTCACGCACGCTTGCCGTGGCCCAGGAACCGATCATCCAGGTGACCATATTGTGTATGGTGAGAAACGCCGTTGTGGACGGATCGTATGCGGCCATCTCTTCAAATACCAGAGTAGCATCCAGACGGGGCAAGCCCAGTCCGCCTATCGACTCAGGGGCATAGATAGAGCAAAAGCCCAAGGCACCCGCCTGCGTGAAAGCCTCGCGCGGGAAAATACATTCGGCGTCCCACTTGGCTGCGTTGGGCGCCAGCTCGCCCACGGCGAACTCTCGGGCGGCGTGTGCGAACGCTTGCTGTTCGTCGCTAAGGCTAAAATCCATGCTTGTCTCTCTTCAAACAATATTGCAAGCATCGTCGGGAGGCTGATGCTCGCTTCACTGCCGTTTTTTCACTATAGCACCCAGTGGCTTGCCAAAATCTATTGAAAGCTTGTGCAACCATAACGCGTCGCTTCTGGGTTTTTTGTCATATGCATGACATTTCGTTGCCAAACTAATTGTCAGGCCCAGCCCCTAACCAGCAGAGGCCTGCGCTTCGGCCTGACGGGCGCGTTCCTGGGCCGCCAGCTTGGCCTTGCGCCGCTTGGGGCGATTCTTAGGCTTAGTCATGCAGGCTTTACGGTGTTCTGCGCGACGACGCCGCGATTCCAGCGGGTCGAAGACGAGCGAACGATAAACTTCCAAGCGATCGCCATCGACCAGACCGCGGTCGGGAAGACACACCTGCCCATAAATACCCAGGGCCACTTGATCCAACGGATAATTGGGGAATTCTTGCGCAAACTGACTGTAGGCCAACGCCATGCCGGCAGTAGTTCCTGTCGGGACGCACAGGCTTTGCCGCCAAATTCGATCTGGGCTGGCGTAAATAAGCAGCACCCGCACTTGGTCTACAGGGCTTTCGCCTGCTTCCAGGTCAGAGATCGAGGGCGACGCGCGACTGTCAACCGGGGCCATAGCAAGCCTGCGCACGCGCTGTAAACGAGTCAATAAAGCTGGTAGCTATACGGTTAAATACCGGCCCAACCAGCAGTTCAAGTGCGCGGCTGGAAAAGGCGTATTCCATGGTGTAGACCACCTTGCAGGCATCCTCGGCCAAAGCATTGAACACCCATTTACCAGTTAAAGCCGAGAACGGCCCGTCAACCAGATTAAAGGTAATCAGATGAGGATACTCGTGGTCGTTACGCGTACTGAAGGCCTGCTTGACGCCCGCAAAGCTAATAATGATGGTCGCCTGCATGCCGTGCTCATCGCGCGAGCGCACGCTGGCCCCTCCGCACCACGGCATGAATTCGGGGTATTTCTCTACGTCGGCGACCAGATCGAACATCTGCGCGCAGCTATAAGAAACCAGGACTGAACGTTGTACTGTGTGCATCAAAAGTGGTTAATGGATAGAATGAGCTGATTTTACATTCTATAGCCGCATTGATACATGAGCATTGTTGAAAACCGCAAGGCAACGCACGACTATTTTATCGAAGACCGTTTCGAGGCAGGCTTGGTGCTGGAAGGCTGGGAAGTCAAAGCCATTCGCGCCGGGCATGTCCAGCTGAAAGAAAGCTATGTCATCGTGCGCGACGGAGCTATGTGGATCATGGGCATGCACATCAGCCCATTGCCCACGGCCTCGACGCATATACACCCCGAATCTACGCGCACACGCAAGCTGCTCTTGAAGGCCGAAGAAATCAGCAAACTGATTGGCAAGGTCGAACAGCGGGGCTACGCGCTGGTGCCGCTTAACCTGCATTACAAGGGCGGGCGCGTCAAGCTGGACTTTGGCCTGGGGCGCGGGAAAAAATTGCACGACAAACGCGATACCGAACGCGACAAAGATTGGGCGCGGGAAAAAGAACGCGTAATGAAGCACGACACCCGCAAACGGGTCGTGTCTTGATGGCAGCCACAAGGGCTGCCGCTACATGAGGATCGGTACGTATTCGGTAGCGGCACCCCTTTCTGTAGCGGCACCCCTTGTGGGTGCCAGATTGCCACCTGATTCGTCAACGATTTTGTAAAAAAATCGAGCTACAAAACCTTGTCGGTGTTTTTGACCACCGCCATGGCGGTAGCTATCAGGCCACCCATATCAGCCAGATTGGCCGGCAGGATTAAGGTATTACCGGTTTTGGCCACATTGCCGAAGGCTTCGATATAGCGTTCGGCCACTTTCAAATTGACAGCTTCCATGCCACCTGGGTGTCGCACCGCATCGGCCACTTGCGTAATGGCCTTGGCTGTGGCTTCGGCGACCGTTAATAGCGCGGTGGCTTCTCCTTGAGCCTTATTAATTTGTGCCTGCTTTTCGCCTTCAGAACGAGCAATAAACGCTTCGCGCTCGCCTGTCGCAATATTGATCTGCTCTTGACGGCGCCCTTCGGACGCAGCGATTAGCGCACGCTTTTCGCGCTCTGCCGTGATTTGCGCCTGCATGGCACGCAGGATTTCGTTAGGAGGAGTGAGGTCTTTGATTTCGTAGCGCAAGACTTTGACGCCCCAGTTCAACGCGGCCTCGTCCAGAGACGCCACAATGGTGCTATTGATGATGTCGCGCTCTTCGAACGTCCGATCCAGTTCCATTTTCCCGATAACCGAACGCAAGGTAGTCTGGGATAACTGCGTGATGGCCGAAATATAATTCGACGAGCCGTAAGAGGCGCGCATGGGATCGGTCACCTGGAAATAAAGCACACCATCGACCTGCAACTGGGTGTTGTCCCGCGTGATGCATACTTGGCTGGGCACATCGAGCGGAATTTCCTTAAGCGAATGCTTGTAGGCAACGCGCTCGATAAACGGAATTACAAACCCGGCTCCGGGTGACATAGATCGGTCGAATTTGCCCAGACGCTCGATGACCCATGCATGCTGCTGCGGAACAATTGCAATAGCCTTGATGACGACGACAAACACCAACAGAACCAGCACGATCAAAACTATTGTGGAAAAATCGGTATCCATCATGCGTAACACCTTTTAAAACTGAAGTTGCCCTATCTGCGCAAAGTTACGACAGACAGACTAATGAGTTGGAATTGACGGTTCGACGATCAGCGTGGACCCCTGAATCTCGACAATGCAGTGCTGCCCTGCTTGCTTGCTTGCGCCAGGCATCAGGGCAACTTGCCAGTACGCGCCGCGATACCAGACGCGGGCCGTGTTGTTATCGTCCCACGATTGCACGTCTACGATCTGGCCGATATCCAGATTGACGTTCTGATTGCGTGCCGCATTAATTTCGTGTTTCTTCAATACGCCGGTTTTACGCAAGACCACCAGACCTGCCGCAGTGATGAGCGCTACGGTAACGATTTGCCAGGCCAGCGCACCGCCCATCAGCGAAGTTAGCCCGGCAGCCGCCAGGCCCAGCGCAAAGAGCAACAAGTAAAACGTGCCCGTCATCACTTCGCCTATAAGGGCGAGCACTGCAAAGCCAAACCAGAACCACATGCCCCAACCCTCTCTGTAATAGTCATAGGAAACGCTCGTTAAACCCACAAAATCGCGGGTTCCGCCGCTTCGATTGTACCTGCTTGTACAAGGGAAATATCGCGCTACCGCAAGGTAAAACCCTCGAGCTCAAGCAGCGCTACCTTGCGTTCAAGGCCACCGGTGTAACCGGTTAACGTGCCTGTACGGGACAAGACCCGATGGCACGGAACAATAATCGTGACAGGATTGCGGCCTACGGCCGCGCCTACTGGCCTTGAATGCTTTGTCGAAAGCCCCGCTGCGCGCGCCACATCACCATAAGATACGGTCTGACCATAGGCAATAGTCAGCAGTGCGTCCCAAACTTTTTTCTGAAACGCGGTGCCCGACAAAGCCAGGGGGATATCAAATGCTTGACGCTGCCCCGTAAAGTACTCGGCCAATTCTTTTTGTGTCTGCTCAAACAGATCTATCGTGGCCACAGGCGTGTCAGCTTGCACAAGATGCATCTCGAATGTTGGCGCAGATGCGCCATCGGTGGCGGCAATACCGACCCGCAAATCAGCCACAGTATCCTTGTGCTTCAGAATAGCAGCCGATTGGCTGAATAAATCTGTCTCTGCATTCTTTCTGGAGGCTTTGAAATTTTTGATCGCAAGACCATCCATCATGCCTGTCGACGGGCCACCCAAACAAGGCTTTGGCATAGGCACTGCATCAATCAGCGGACAATCGGGCTGCCCTATAAAATAAAGGCCGCTCAGACACGCATCTTCGGAACAAAGAAGAACAGGCCCGAGGGGCGACGCAATTTGCGCAAAAAATAGCATTTGGCCTTCTGTTAGTGAAGCTTCACGCGTGGCGCGCCACGCTTAAGCAATAGGCGGCCCACCGCCAACGAGGCTGTCCGCACGAACCCCAAAAATGCCAAATGATGCATCAAATGCAGACTCATATACATAAATCTGGCGAAAAGGCCTTCCACAAAAAGGCCACGCCCAGTTAAGACCCCCATCAGGCGGCCCACGGCACGATGACGTCCGACAGAGATCAACGACCCGTAATCCTTATATTTGAATGTCCGCATTGTGGCGCTACCCGGAGCTCGAATTAGATCGGCCAACACGCCGCATAGAAACGACGCTTCCTGATGAGCCGCCTGAGCTCGTGCAGGAACAAATTTTACGTCTGGTTCCCATGCAGCCTGAGCACAATCCCCCAACGCATACACATCGGGGTCGCTTGCACGCAGGCTGGCATCGACAATAATCTGGTGATTACGATTGGTGGCCAGACCCAGTTGGGAGAGGAAAGCAGGCGCTTCGATACCAGCCGCCCACACACACAGATCAGCAGGAAACCGCTCGCCATGAACGTCATACAAAGCGTCGACACTCACCGAAGCAATGCGCACCGAGGTTTTCACAACAATGCCGCGGCGCAACAACAACTCATGTGCGGCTGCCGATATTTTCTCGGGTAGCGCCGACAAAATGCGTGAAGCCCCCTCTATCAAACTTATCTTCACGTCTGTGGATGGAACAAAGTTTTCCAGACCATAGAATGCCATTTCCGAGAAGGCCTGCATTAATTCCGCTGCAAGCTCCACTCCCGTTGCGCCAGCGCCCACGATCACAATCTGCAATGCACGGCCAGATCTACCATTGTCATCACGGTTGCTGCGCGCCACCGCACGCAACAATCGCTGCCTGAACCGCTCGGCTTGTTCTGTGGAATCTATTGTCAGGGCAAATTCGTCAGCTCCGGGCGTATTGAAGAAGTTCGATTTACTTCCCACCGCCAGCACCAGCGTATCGTAAGCCAGGTTCCGCACAGGGAAAACCTCTTCGCACCGTGAGTCCAGAACGGCATTCAATCTAATTTTTTTTGCCTCGCGATTAACGCCCAGCATCTCGCCCAAAGCGAAGGTAAAGCCACAATCTTTGGCCAGCATGAAGTACGACAGGCCTTCGCGATGTATATCTAGCGTACCCGCAGCCACCTCGTGGAGCGACGGTTTCCAGATATGGAAGGCCGAACGATCAACCAGAATGACATGCGCGGGCCCGAGCTTGCGGCCTAATTTGGCCGCAAGCTCGAGTCCTCCAGCACCCCCGCCTACAATAACGATTTTGTGACGTGCGGCCATCATGCCTCGTACTCTGCTTCGCTTGAAAACTGCCGGCAATCCTATTTCAAAGCCAGGCGTTGCCAGGTATCAACCACCGTGTCCGGATTCAACGACATCGACGATATGCCTTCATCGCGAAGCCAGACTGCCAGGTCAGGGTGATCGCTAGGCCCCTGCCCGCAAATCCCAACATACTTGCCGGCCTTCAGACAAGCCTGTATGGCGCGTCTAAGCATAAACCGCACCGCCATGTCGCGCTCGTCAAAATCGGCCGCCAGCAATTCCATGCCCGAATCGCGATCCAGACCTAAAGTAAGCTGGGTCATATCGTTGGACCCGATCGAGAAGCCGTCGAAATACTGCAGAAACTCATCGGCCAAAATAGCGTTGGATGGCACCTCGCACATCATGATCAGCCGCAGCCCGTTTTCGCCGCGTGCCAGACCATTCTTGGCAAGCAGATCGACGACCTTAGAGGCCTGCTGCAAGGTTCGCACAAACGGCACCATGAGCTCGACGTTGGTCAGTCCCATTTCGTTGCGGACTTTCTTGAACGCTTCGCATTCCATGCGAAAGCACTCTTCAAATTCGGCCGAAATATAACGCGACGCGCCGCGAAAACCCAACATGGGGTTCTCTTCCTCGGGTTCGTACCGCGAACCACCCACCAGTTTGCGATATTCATTGGACTTGAAGTCCGAGAGCCGCACAATGACCGGTTTGGGGTAGAACGCTGCTGCAATGGTGGCAATGCCTTCCGCCAGTTTTTCGACAAAAAACGCACGTGGACTAGCATAGCCGCGCGCCGCCGACTCGACCGCCTTTTTCAGATCGGTATCGACGTTGGGATAATCGAGCACAGCCTTGGGATGTACATTGATGTTGTTATTAATAATGAATTCCAACCGCGCCAGCCCCACTCCGTCGTTGGGAATTTGCGAGAAATCAAAAGCCAGTTGCGGGTTGCCTACATTCATCGTGATCTTGACGCCAATTTCAGGCATCTGACCCCAATGAACCTCCTCGATCTCGGTTTCAATCAGGCCATCGTAAATACGGCCTTCATCGCCCTCGGCACAGCATACCGTCACCTCTCGATCGTCGTCCAGCACCGACGTCGCGTCAGCGCAACCGACCACAGCGGGGATTCCCAGTTCGCGAGCGATAATCGCCGCATGGCAGGTGCGTCCACCGCGGTTGGTGACAATAGCCGCCGCCATTTTCATGACCGGCTCCCAGTTCGGATCGGTCATGTCGGTAACCAGCACGTCGCCAGGCCGCACTTGATCCATTTCGGAAATATCGGCTACCACGCGAACTTTGCCCGAACCGATCTTCTGACCAATGGCGCGCCCGGTCACCAAGACATCACCTGTTGCCTTAAGGCGATAGCGCTCTTGGACATCATGCTGATTTTGCTGGGATTTTACGGTTTCCGGGCGTGCCTGCAAGATGTAAATTTGGCCATCAATGCCATCACGGCCCCATTCGATATCCATAGGACGCTGATAATGCTTTTCGATAATGACGGCATAGCGGGCCAGTTCAATGATTTCATCATCGGTGAGCGAGTAGCGGTTGCGTTCGGAAACCGGCACATCCACAGTGCGCACGGCTACCCCGGCGGTACGCGCGGGATCGAACTCCATTTTGATAAGCTTGGAGCCGATACGCCGACCTACGATCGGATAGTGGCCCGAGGCCAGAGTGGGTTTGAACACGTAGAATTCGTCGGGGTTGACGGCACCTTGCACAACGGTTTCGCCTAAGCCGTACGACGAGGTGATGAACACCACATCTTCAAAACCCGACTCGGTATCCAGGGTGAACATCACGCCGGCACTACCACGGTCGGAGCGCACCATGCGCTGGATGCCCGCCGACAAAGCAACCTCGGAGTGAGCATAGCCCTTGTGCACGCGATAGGAAATAGCCCGATCGTTATACAGCGAGGCAAATACATGACGAATTTTGTCGAGTACGTCGTCGATGCCGACCACGTTCAGGAAAGTTTCCTGCTGGCCCGCAAACGAGGCGTCGGGCAAATCTTCGGCGGTAGCCGATGAGCGCACCGCAAACGAGCCCTTGCCATCGCTGTCGAGCTGCGCAAAAGCTTCGCGTACAGCCTGCTCGAATGCGGCAGGAAAAGGCGTATCGGTAATCCATTGGCGAATTTCCGCGCCAGTAGCGGCAAGCGCGCGTACATCTTCAGAGTCCAATGTCGCCAGACACTGGGTTATACGTTCCCCAAGAGAAGTAGATTTAAGAAAATCTCGGAATGCGTCGGCGGTGGTAGCAAACCCTCCGGGCACCCGTACACCGGCGCCTGCGAGCTGGCTGATCATTTCACCGAGTGATGCGTTTTTTCCTCCTACCGAGTCAATGTCCGTCATGCGGAGTTGCTCGAAAGACACTACATAAGACATGAAGTCACCTTTGAACTATAAAAAGAAAGCGTGTTTGCTTAATGTACGATCAGCATCGGTCACTACCCGATGATCGGTGCAGACGGTGCACTAAGCAAACCAGCCTTGCCTCTGGTTAGGGCGACTGTTAATCTGCGATTGTACCGGTTCCCAACTTTTCTGCGCTGACTAATCTCATGACTGCTCCTCTTATCGAACGCACCGTATTCATTGTGTCTGACAGCACAGGCATTACGGCTGAAACATTCAGTCACTCCGTGCTCTCCCAATTTGAGCAAATCGAATTTCAGCAAATCCGCATTCCATTTATCGACAGCCCCGAAAAGTCGCTCGAAGCCGCCAATCGAATCAATCACTGCGCACAAGAACAGGGACAACCACCTTTGGTTTTCAGCACTCTGGTCGACCCTGAGACGTCGTTACCCATACGCCAATCGAACTGCACTTTCCTGGACTTATTCGGCACCTTCGTGCAACAAATGGAGGTTGCGCTAGGGATGAAATCCAGTCGCACGGTCGGCCGCTCCCATATGGGTGGCAAATCCAAGCAATACAATAGCCGGATCGAAGCGATCAACTTCAGCCTGGCTCACGACGACGGACAGTTCATCCAAGGGCTCAAGCAAGCCGACGTTATTCTGGTGGGGGTTTCACGCTGCGGCAAAACACCCACCAGCCTGTATCTGGCGATGCAATACGCTATCAAGGCCGCCAATTTTCCGCTCATACCCGAAGATTTCGATCGTGACTCATTGCCGGCGACGCTGGCCCCCTACCGCCAAAAGCTGTTTGGCTTATCGATACAGGCGGCGCGCCTGGCTGAAGTGCGCCACGAACGCCGCCCGAACAGCGAATACGCGTCTTTAAAACAATGCCGCTACGAAATAGCGGCCGCTGAGCGCCTGATGCGCATGGAAAATATACCCTGGCTGTCAACCACGACCCGCTCCATCGAAGAAATTTCGACCAAAGTCATTGAAGAGGTCGGTTTGAACCGCCGTGCGTATTAAACGGCGGAACCTGCTGTCGGGTCCAGCCATTGCCGGCGATGCTCAAACAGGCATACTGCCGCCGCGGCGGCGACATTGAGCGACTCAACCCCTGGCGCCTGCGGGATGAATACTCGTTGGTTGGCCACCGCCAACAATGCCGGATGCACACCTTGGCCTTCGTGGCCAAATAGCCATGCACAATGCCGAGGCAATGCCAACGTGTAGATAGACTGCGTCTTTGTGAGAGCGGTGGCGATTAAAGGCACGTTCAGTTTGGCACGCTCGGCCAGCAAGTCAACGTGCTCGTAGATCGACAGACTGAAGTGAGCGCCCTGGGCGCTACGCAAGACCTTGGCCGACCAGACGGCCGCACTACCCTCGGAGAGGTAGACATGATGGACGCCTGCGGCGGCCGCAGTACGCAGCAAGGTGCCCACATTGCCTGGATCTTGCACTCGATCCAGCCACAGGCAGGTTTCTGCCATGTTTTCGGGCCGCTTGGGTTCGGGTACGGTGACTAAAAAACACACACCCTGACCGTGCTCAACTTGAGACAAACTGCGCATCAGTCGGGAATCACAACTTTGAGCAATTCGAGATCCCATTGCTTGAGCCAATGCACCGAGCTCAACGTTTTCTCCCAAACGCTCAACATCAAAAAGCGCCAAATCAGGTGCACCATAGCGGCTTACCCAGGTTTGACATACGTGGATGCCTTCAAGCAAGGCATGGCCATCACGCTTGCCGTCCTGCAGACGCGTCAGGCGTTTGTACAACGGATTATCGCGCGAGCTGATGTGCTTCACGAGAAAAACCGTTTAACAGGCGCAAAACTGCGGCGATGCGCCGCGCACGGCCCATGCAACTGCAGACGCTCCAGATGCAGCGCAGTGCCATAACCCTTGTGCCGATCGAAGCCGTAATCCGGATAACATTGATGCAACACCAGGCAGTCTGCATCGCGCGCTGTCTTGGCCAGAATTGAAGCGGCCGAGATCGCAGCCACCCGGGCATCGCCTTTGACAATTGCCTGAGCCAAACAGGGCAAACCTTTAGGCAACTGATTACCATCGACCAGGACAAGCTCGGGCTGTATAACCAGGCCTGCGCAAGCACGACGCATGGCCAGCAAGGTAGCCTGCAGTATATTCAAAGCGTCAATCTCTTCCACACTGGCGCAGGCAATACTCCAAGCACACGCACGTTCGCGTATGACAGCCGCCAATTGCTCGCGACGACCGGCGCTTAGGGTCTTGGAATCAGCCAACCCACGGATCGGCCGTGTAGGGTCAAGTATGACGGCCGCAGCAAATACCGGGCCCGCCAGAGGGCCCCGTCCTGCCTCGTCTATGCCTGCAAGATGAACCACTTCAGGATAGCCAAACAAATCATCTTGTGCCATGACTTGCCTGCGCTATGATCGCTCGCGCTGCCAGAGACGGAGTATCGCGCCATAAAGACCGGTGCAGCACCGAAAAACGCTGCACCAGGGTTTTTGCGCCGGCCTTGTCCGTCAAGGCCGTCCAGGCGGCGGCGGCCAACGCTTCAGGGGTCGCCGCGTCTTGCAAGAGCTCGGGCACGGCAAAATCGTTCAGCAAGACATTGGGTAGGCCTACCCAGGGCAAAGAGGGCCCCGACTGGCCGGATTTCCACTGCATCAGACGACGCATAGCGGGCGACAGCACATAGGAAATCACCATAGGCCTTTTGAACAGGGCAGCTTCGAGGGTCGCCGTTCCGCTGGCCACAAGAACCGCATCAGCCGCTTCCATGGCATCCCAGGCAACAGGCCTGGCTGAAGCCTCCTGCTCGAGGATGCGTAGATTGGCCACCGGGTAGTTTTGCAACAATGCCTGAAATTCGCGCCGTCGCGTTGCGTTGACCATGGGCGTCAGGATCTGCAGCTTGGGATCTTGCTTAAGCAAATATTGCGCCGCCATTAAAAAACGAGGTGCCAGCAACCTTATTTCCGATGCCCGGCTACCTGGCATCAGCGCCAGCACACACGCATCCGGAGCCAGGCCGAGACGCGCCCGCGCAGCCAGACGGTCGGGTTGCATGGGAATTACCTCGGCCAGGGGGTGGCCCACATAAGTGACCGGCACACCTTCCTTCTGATAAATAGCCTCTTCAAACGGGAACAAGACCAGCATGTGAGAAACGGCTGCGCGGATTTTATGGATGCGCTCGTAACGCCAGGCCCAAATCGAGGGCCCTACGAAATGTACGGTAGGCACCCCCGCCCGTTTTAGTTGATGCTCTAGGCGCAGATTAAAATCGGGCGCGTCGACCCCTACAAAGACATTCGGGGCATGCTTTAGCCAGCGTCTTTTTACATTGAAATAAGTGCTTAACAAACTGGGCATGCGTGCTAACGCATCCACATACCCGAAAACGGTCAGCGCGTGCATGGAATGCCATTCATCAAAGCCCTGCTCTCGCATGGCCGGTCCGCCGATCCCCTCGCAGCGGCTGCCGGCCGCCTCTCGAGCAATTCCTTGCATGACACGAGAAGCCAGTAGATCGCCCGAAGGCTCGCCGGCGACCATGCCTACGCGCAAAATCATGCCCGGACGATGCCTCGGGTCGAGGCATTTAGAAAATCGATAAGCACTTGTAACGCGTCATGAGCCAGCGGTTGCTGCGCCTGAAGCGCGCAAATCTGGTCGAGCGCCTGGGCCACATTCAGCTCACGGCGATACAGCAATTTATACGCTTCTTTAAGCGCTGAAATCGCCTCAGGCGTGAAGCCGCGGCGGCTCAACCCTTCGGAATTGATTCCTACAGGCCGGAAGGGGTCGCCGGCTCCGATCAGATAAGGCGGAATATCCTGACGAATCGAGCTGGTACCTCCGACCATGGTGTGGGCTCCGACACGCACAAACTGGTGGATAGCCGACAACCCCCCGATGATGGCGTAATCGCCGATATGAATATGGCCCGCCAACTGTACGCTGTTGGCGAGCACGGTATGGTTCGCCACCTGACAGTCGTGCGCAATATGCACGTAGGCCATGATCCAGTTATCGTCCCCAAGCCTTGTCACACCTACATCCTGGACAGTGCCAGTGTTGATTGTGACAAACTCGCGTATCGTATTGCCATTGCCTATTTCCAGCCTGGTAGGTTCGCCGTTGTATTTTTTGTCTTGAGGTATGCCACCTATAGAGCAAAAACGGTAAAAATTGTTGTTCTCACCAATGATCGTATGGCCGTCGATGACGCAATGCGAACCCAGCACAGAGCCGGCTCCTATACTGACATGCTCTCCGACTAGGCTATAAGCCCCAATGCTGACATCGGGCGCGACCCGGGCTCCGGGAGCCACTATAGCGGTCGCATGGATGAGACTTGCCATTAGTCCTCCAGCACACGTATCGCGCACATGAGCTTGGCCTCAGCGACAAGCTGCCCGTCAACGGTAGCCTTGCCGGCATACTTGCACATGACCCGGCTGATGCGCTCGGCCACGACGTCTAGCCGCAACTGGTCGCCGGGTACCACGGGGCGCCGAAAACGCGCCCCATCGACACCCACCAGGTAATAGGCCATTTTCTTGTCGGCAGGATTAACTCCACAATTATCTTCGAACGAAAAAAGCGCAGCCGCTTGTGCCATCGCTTCAATGATCAACACCCCCGGCATCACAGGATGATGCGGAAAATGTCCGTTGAAGAATGGCTCGTTGAACGAGACATTTTTGATAGCGACAATACTCTTGCCTGGGACCATCTCTAACACGCGGTCAATCAACAGCATCGGATAGCGATGCGGTAGCCGATCCATGATTCCCTTAATGTCGAGTTCCATTTTTTATCCTACAAGCAAGAATTAGTTTCGCAGCAATTAAAATCATTTCTGAAAGTGGAGCAAGTTCACTCGGGCCTTTCGAGCGCCTGTATCCGCCGACGCAATTGCGCCAGTTGGGACACGACAGCCGCATTACGCTGCCATTGGCGATGATCCGCAAAGGGATATACGCCGGTGTAATGTCCTGCTTCGCCGACACTGCTGGTAATAGCAGTCCCGCCCGAGATCTGGACGTCATCAGCCAGCACCAAGTGGCCGGCGATCATCGACGCCCCGCCTATGGTGCAGCGCTGCCCGATCTGCGTCGAGCCAGCCACCCCCACGCAGGCTGCCATGGCCGTGTGGTCTCCGATACGTACATTGTGAGCGATCATGATCTGGTTATCGAGCTTCACGCCATTGCCAATGACGGTATCCTCAAGTGCGCCACGGTCGATGGTCGTGTTGGCGCCCACCTCGACATCGTTGCCCAACCGCGCCCCGCCCAGTTGAGCGATCTTGGCCCAGGCGCCATGCTCTTTGTAAGGGTCGGGCGCAAATCCGAACCCATCAGCCCCCAGGACTACGCCAGAATGCAAAATGGCCCGATCGCCGACGGTTACACCGTGATAAAGGGTGACCCGTGCATGCAAAAGGCAGTCACGACCTATGACCGACCCCGCACCCACCACACAGGCGGCCCCCAGGCGCGTCCCACGGCCAACGTGGACATCGGCTTCAATGACGCAATAAGCCCCGATGCTGACATGCTCGTCAATCTGGGCCGACTCGGCGATAACAGCCGTCGGATGCACCCCGCAAGCCAACTGATCGATCCGATGCTGGTCAAACCACTGAGCCAGCAAGGCATACATAAGATAAGGTTGGCTGCATATTACGCGCACATAAGGCCGTCCGTCTGCAGGTAAGGCCGCAGCGACACTTTCAGTGAGGATGACCGCTGCAGCGTTGCACAAGGGCAATTGCACCTGCAGCTTCGCATTGGATAAAAAGCTGATTTCAACCGGGCCGGCCGATAACAAAGAGCCCACGCCCTGAATATAAGGCATAGGCTCTGTGGCGCCCACAATTTTGAAGTCTAGGCCTACGGTATTTGCAGCCCTTAACAATTCAGGCAGTGTCGGAGCCTGATCGGACGCTAGCAATACCGGCATATGACTTAGCCGCCTAGCGCTTTCATCACCTGATCGGTGATATCCACGCGGGGGCTGACCGTGACAGCATCCTGAATGATCAGATCATAATTTTGGGTCTGAGCGATTTTCTTGATGGCGGCATCGGCTTTCTCGACAATGCTCGAGAACTCTTCGTTGCGGCGGCGGTTGAAATCTTCTTGAAATTCGCGGCGCTTGCGTTGCAAGGTGGAATCGAGGTCGGACAGTTGGCGCTGACGCTTGACCCGTTCGGACTCGGACAGCACAGGCGCGTCCTTGTCGAGTTTTTGTGCCTGGGCGCGTAAATTGTTCGCCAGAGTTTGCAATTGGGTATCACGGCTTTTGAACTCGGCTTCGATCTTGGCTTGCGCAGCTTTGGCTGGTTTAGAATCACGCAGAATTTTCTCTGTGCTGACAAAACCAATTTTGGTGGACTGGGCAAATACCGGAGCGGCAACCATTGTTGTAGCACCCAGAGCTAACGCCAGCACAAGGGCGCGATTACTGCGCCGAACGCCATAGGTAAGCTTGGAAAGTTTTAATGCGATTTGAGACTTCATGAAAAATCTACCTTGCAAAGAAGCAGAGAGATAAAAAAATTAATGCGTCATTATAGATGCGGCATCAGAAACCCGTGCCTATCGTGAACTGGAACGCCTGTTTGTTGTCGCCCTGCTTGGCGTTGAGCGCCCGGCCATACGACAACTGTAGCGGCCCCAGAGGCGATTGCCAAGAGAAGCCAACGCCAGCGGCGTAACGCCAGCCGCAAGGATCTTCGACAGGACTCGCGATGGGTCCGGTAGAGCAGGTACCATCAGTATTGCTGACTTTACCCGCATCGGTGAATACAAACCAGCGCAACGTGCGGTCGCGCGAAGCACCTGGGAAGGGCAGATACAATTGCACCGTGCCAACGACACGCTGCGAACCACCCAGATAGTCGTTGGTGAGCGTATCGCGCGGGCCTATGGATGCACCCTCATAGCCGCGCACCGACCCGATGCCGCCGGCATACACATCTTTTATGACCGGGAATGGCTTGCCACCGCCCCCATAAGTCTTGCCCCAATCATACAGCCCGTTAAACGCCAAGGTAAAGCTGCGACCCAACGGCAAGTAGTACTGCTCTTGAGCGCTTAACATGTAATAGCGCAAATCCATGGTCGATACATTACCCTGCAACTTTGTGTAATTACCCTTGGTGGGTGCAATGGCGCTGTCGCGGGTGTCTTTGGACCAGCCTAAATTGAAAATAAACGAATTGGTATTCTTGCCATACGCATTAACAAAATCGGTATAGGCTTGCGGCGGAGTATCGAGCAGGTTAATGCTATTGTGCTCGAAGCTGACGCCCGAAAATATGCGATCAAATTCCGAAATAGGTACGCCAAAGTTCAGACCGGCACCAATTGCTGTCACTGCATACGTGCCGGAAGCGCCGCCAAATGTATAAGGCGTTGTGCGGCTGTAATACAGAGAGGTTGTTTTGCTAATGCCGTCTTTAGTCCAGTACGGGTTGGTATGCGACACTAGCGCAGTGCGATTGGTTGCGCTGGTATTGACCTGCAAGGACAAAGAATCGCCACTGCCAAACGCATTGTCCTGGCTGATGCCGGCCGACAGCATTACCTTATCGGTTGTGCCATAACCTATCCCGAGGTTAACCAGGCCAGTGGGCTTTTCTTTGACATCGACATCCACATCGACCTGGTCGGGCGACCCAGCCACCGGGACGTTATGCACATTGATATCGTTGAAATACCCCAAACGGTCTATACGATCGCGAGAGGCCTTGATACTGGTGGAATCGTACCAAGCGGCTTCCTGCTGACGCATTTCACGTCGTATGACTTCGTCGCGAGTGCGCGTATTGCCGCCGATCTGGATGCGACGAACATAAACACGACGCCCAGGGTCGACATAAAAGGTCAGGTCGGCTTCGTGCTTTTCGCGATCTAGCACAGGATTCGGATTGACGTTGGCAAACGCATAGCCAAGGCTGCCGAGATAGTCCGTAATGGCCTTGGCCGTTGCGTTAGTTTTGGCAGCCGAAAAGGTTTCGCCGTTTTTAATCTGGACCAGCTTTTGAATCTTGTCATCCAGCCCGAGCAAATCGCCTGCCAGCTTGACGCTGCGCAATTTATAAGGCTTGCCTTCATGTATCGCAAGGGTAATGAAAATGTTGCGACGATCTGGTGAAATGGTTACCTGCGGAGCCTCGGCCGAGTATTCCAGATAGCCTCGATCAAGATAATAAGAACGCAAACGCTCAATGTCGCCTTCAAGTTTTTCACGCGAATATTTGTCGGTACTGGTATACCAGGTCATCATCCCCGGCGTTGTCATTTGCAGTTGATCGAGCAAAGTGCTCTGAGAAAACGCCTGATTTCCGACGATTGTTATTTGCCGGATTTTGGCAACGTCGCCTTCAAAAATATCGAAGCTCACTCCCACCCGATTGCGCGGCAATGGTGTAATGAGCGGATTAATTTCGACCGCGTACTTGCCCTTGGACAAATACTGCTGTTTGATCTCGAATATAGCGCGGTCGAGTAGTGACTTGTCGAACACGCTGCCTGGCCCGAAACCAACCTGACTGAGAGATTTGGTGATAGCCTTGGCGTCGAACTCGTGCATGCCGTTAAAAGATACCGCGGCAATGGTCGGACGCTCTTTCACCGTAACCACCAACACATTTCCCTGGGCATCGATCTTCACGTCATTGAAAAACCCGGTCGCATACAAGCGCTCAATGGCGGCACTGGCCTGAGCCTCGGTGAATTGTTCACCCACCTTAACCGGCAAATAACTGAATACCGTGCCCGCGTCGACGCGCTGTATCCCATCGACCCGAATGTCGCGCACCACAAAAGGAGCAAACGCATTGGCCAGACCTGGAGCAAGCAAAGCAGCGAGCAAAACGGGCAAGACGCATTTGGTAAATGAGAAATTCGGGCGAAGCGACATCCTGGAGGATCCTTGGTCGATCAAATGGTGAAAGATTGTAAGGCAGAAAGCCCTTAGCTGAAAAGGCGCGCAAAGTCGTTAAAAAACGCCAAGGCCATCAAAGCGCCCAAAAAGCCCAGCCCCACGCGTTGCCCCGTCTCGCGCCACTTGTCGGGCACCGGCTTGCCGCGCACGACCTCAAAAACGTAATACATCAAATGGCCACCGTCAAGCAAGGGGATAGGCAATAAATTCAGCACACCGATACTAACACTTATCAGGGCCAGAAAACTGATATAAGCGGCCAAGCCAATGCGCGCCGTCTGGCCTGCGTAATCGGCAATGGTTACAGGGCCGCTGACATTACGCAAAGACACTTGGCCGACAAGCATGCGTCCCATCATTTTCAAGGTAAACCAGGCCGTATCGGCTGTACGAGATACGCCGCGCTGCAGGCTGTCGAACAAGCCATAACGAACTGTAACCATGGGAAAGTCGGCCCCGAGCAGCACACCAATACGGCCAACTTCCTTGCCATCGGCGCCTTTTTCCAGCCTGGGAGTAACGGCCACCTGTACAGGTTGGCCGTCACGCAGCACCGTCATAGCAAGCGATTGATTGGCGTGGGACTGGATTTCCCGCACCATGGCATTCGCGCCAGGATGCGCCTGCGTCCCAACGGCCTGCACAATATCACCTACCTTCAGGCCAGCCGCATCGCCCGCACTTCCTTGCGTAATTTCTGTCACAATCGGTCTGGCCGCCGCCAGACTCAGGCCCGCCTCAGCCATCAAGTCGGTTTTTTCAGAATCAATATGGCCAGCGGCCAACCGTAACACCCGTTCCTGCGCCACGCCCGAAGGCGTGTCCACCGCTACAGTCAATTCACCACCCGTGGCGAGCGCGTCGATTAGGCGCCAACGCACTTCACCCCACGACTGCACCGCCACGCCATCAATACCGGTAATACGGTCGCCTCCTTGAAAGCCCGCCCGGGCTGCCGCCGTATGGGGCGCAGGTGCAGCCAAAACGGCGGCCGGCTCACGTGTGCCCGCCACGCTGAGCAGCGCATACAAGACGGCCGCCAACACCAGATTGGCCACGGGGCCAGCCAGCACGATCGCAAAGCGCGCAGCAACCGGTTTGCGATTGAACGCTTGATCTGCCTCGCCCGGGCTAGAGCCGGGCAAAGGATCGTCGAGCATTTTTACGTACCCACCCAGCGGAATGGCCGATAGAGCCCATTCGGTGCCATGACGATCAGTACGCCGCACCAGCACACGGCCAAAGCCCACGGAAAAACGCAAGACTTTGACGCCGCAACGCCGGGCCACCCAGTAGTGGCCCAGCTCATGAAATGTAATTAGTACCCCTAAAGCAAGGGCAAAGGCGAGCAAGGTGAAAAGCATGATATTCCAGAACCGGCAAGCGATTGAACGGCCACCCAGGCAAGCCCGTGGTGTTATTTTACATGGCACAACTGCGAGGCGAAACTACGCGCTTCAGCATCAAGAGCCAGAATTTCTTCCAACGAGTCCAGCTTTGAGCGCACCCGCCCTACTTCACGGTGCAAGCACCGTTCAATAACTCGAGAAATCTCGGTATAACGGATTTTTTGCTTCAAGAAACAGTCGACGGCAATTTCATTGGCGGCATTGAGGGTCACGCACGAGGCCTGTCCTGCCCGCAGCGCCTCGAAAGACAAGCGCAAACACGGGAATCGGTCCAGATTAGGCTCTTCGAAATCGAGCCGCCCCAATGAGGTCAGGGCCAAAAGGCCCACTCCGCTATCGATACGCTCGGGAAAGCCCAGCCCATAGGCAATGGGCGTACGCATGTCGGGCTGGCCGAGCTGCGCAAGAATGGAGCCATCATCGTACTCGACCATGGAATGCACCATGCTTTGGGGGTGTACCACCACTTCTATGCGATCCAGAGGCATGGCAAACAACCAATGTGCCTCAATCACTTCCAGGCCTTTGTTGAGCATAGTGGCCGAATCGACTGAAATCTTGCGTCCCATACGCCAATTAGGATGGGCACAGGCCTGATCGGGGGTCACATCGGCCAGCATTTCCAGCAGGGTCGTACGAAACGGCCCTCCCGACGCAGTCAGCAGCAAGCGCCGGACACCTTTGGCTGGATGCGTCGCTGCGCCCGCTTGGCCAAAGTGAGGCATACACTGAAAGATGGCATTGTGCTCGCTGTCGATAGGCAATAGTTCGGCACCGCTATCACGCACGGTTTTCATGAACAATGCGCCGGCCGCAACCAGTGCTTCTTTATTGGCCAATAAAACGCGCTTTCCGGCCTTGGCCGCCGCCAGCGCAGCGGGCAGGCCCGCGGCCCCTACTATAGCCGCCATAACGGTGCTGACCTGCGAGTCGCTAACGGTATCAGCCAGCGCGGATGCTCCAACGCGAATCTCGGGCGGCGTGCGGCCAGCCGGCCACGCCGCAACGAAACGCTGGCGTGCTGCGTCATCGGGAACGACCACCACCGCCGCACCTGTAGCAAGCGCCTGGGCTGCCAACTGTTCAATTCGACTATATGCGCTCAAGGCATATACCGAAAGCCTCTCGGGGTGCCGCGCAATCACGTCCAAGGTATTGACGCCAATCGAGCCGGTAGAGCCCAATACATATACCTGCTGGAATTCCATCAAATCATTCCCAAGGTGAGCAACAAAGCTATCGGCGCCACCGGCAATAAGGCATCGAGCCGATCATAAACGCCACCATGGCCGGGCAGCAAGCCGCTTGAATCTTTCATGCCGGCGCGCCGTTTGAGCAAAGACTCGAACAAATCACCAATAATGGACAAGGCCCCTAAAGCCCCGGCGACGACAGCCACCAACCATACTGGCCAATGCCTCATCAGAAGCGCGCCAAAACTTCCGCCCCAATGCGCGCTTACAACTACCCATAGCATACTCGCAAGCACCCCACCCAAAGCCCCTTCCCAGGTTTTTCCCGGACTAACTCTCGGAGCGAGCTTATGCCGGCCGAAAGTGCGACCCGAAAAATACGCGGCGATATCGGCGGCCCAGATCAAGGCCAGCAACGAAACCAGAAACCAGGCGCCTTGCAGCACAAACATCTGCACCAGAGCGGCCCAGGCCGCCAGCACAGCCAGGACGCCGAACACACACAGCCAAGCGCTGCCACGCGCGCCGGTCTTGCCTTGAACCACGATAACGGTGGCTCCCAGCACCCAGCCGATGCCCACAAGCGGCATCAGCCAATCATTGATAATGGTTTTAACGCTCTCAAACCAAAGCGGCGCCGCAACGCTTACCCATGCTGCCCCGCCACCGAACAGAACCAGCACCACCAGTGTCACCACAAGCGGCACCATTGGGTAAGCTGGCGGGCAAGTCAGACGCAACCATTCCCATAATGCGCAGGCAGCGGCAACCGTTAGCAGCGCCACTAGGGGCCAAACACTTGGCGACAACAACGCTGCAAACAAGACCACGAGCAATGCAACGGCAGTCATGACACGCTGCTTTAACATGGACATGGCCTATTTATTTTCGGCCAGCTGGGCGCTGGTGCGGCCAAACCGGCGCTCGCGCACCCGATACCAGTCAAACGCGTTATCGAGTTCTTTTGCACCAAAGTCGGGCCAGTAATTGTCTGAAAAGTACAATTCAGTATAGGCCAGTTGCCAAATCAGAAAATTTGATATGCGCTGCTCGCCACCGGTACGTATGAATAGATCGGGTTCGGGTGCCCAGGACATGGACAGATACTGAGCAAGCATCTCTTCTGCAATGGCCTGCGGTTGGCTTGCCAGATGCGGATGCGCTCGCAGCATTGCCTGCATTGCCTGCAAAATATCCCATCGGCCACCATAATTAGCGGCAATGGTCAGGTTCAGGGCTGAATTATGTGCCGTACGCTGTTCAGCCGCCTGGATCAAGTTTTGCAGTCTGGGCTCGAAGGCGGACATTTCGCCGATGACGCGCAAGCGCACACCCTGCTCATCAAGCTTGCCCACTTCCTTTTCCAGCGTCTGTATAAAAAGACGCATCAACAGAGAGACTTCGTCTTTGGGTCGGCGCCAGTTCTCGGTGCTAAACGCAAATAGCGTCAGATACTCGACTCCGCGTCGGCCGCACGCCTCTACCACTTGACGTACAGACTGAACACCGCGGGCATGTCCGGCATTACGCGGCAAAAATCGCTTGGTCGCCCAACGGCCGTTCCCATCAATGATAATGGCCAAATGCCGGGGCACATCAGTACGATCTGGTATGGCGAGAGTTGAGCTGGTTATCATGTTTTTAGTATAGGCGCGACATTCAAACTGTCATGATGTCGGTTTCTTTCTGAGCAACCAATCGATCGATTTCAGCCACATTACGGTCAGTCAGTTTTTGCACATCTTCTTGAGCGCGCCGCTCATCATCTTCCGAAGCCTCTTTGTCTTTAACCAACTTTTTTAGCGCCTCGTTGGCGTCACGACGCAAATTGCGCACGGCGATCTTGGCGTCTTCACCTTCGCCGCGCGCCACTTTGCTCAGCTCGCGACGGCGCTCTTCGGTGAGAGCCGGCATAGGAACACGGATATTGTCGCCCATGGACTGCGGATTCAAACCTAAATCAGAGTCACGTATGGCCTTCTCGATCAAGGCAGCCATTTTCTTTTCCCAGGCCTGCACGTTAATGGTGCGTGCGTCGACCAGATTGATATTGGCAACCTGGCTGATAGGTACGGGGGATCCGTAATAGTCGACCATAACGTGGTCTAGTATGCCGGCATGCGCCCGACCTGTACGAATTTTCGACAGATTCAGTTTCAGTGTCTCAAGCGACTTAGTCATCCGGCTATCGACCGATTTCTTGATCTCTGCAACACTCATTGCGATTCCTTTATCAAACGTGAACCAAGGTGCCCTCATCTTCGCCGCTTACCGCGCGCTTAAGCGCACCGGGCTTGTTGATCGAGAATACCTTGATGGGTAATTTCTGGTCACGGCACAAGGCGAATGCCGTGGCGTCCATGACCTCGAGGCGGCGCACGATCGCTTCATCGAAGCTGATTCGCGCGTATCGCGTAGCATTGGGGTCTTTATTGGGGTCAGCGCTATAGATGCCATCGACCTTGGTTGCCTTCAAGACAATTTCAGCACCGATTTCCGCGCCTCGCAAAGCCGCTGCCGTGTCCGTGGTGAAAAAGGGGTTGCCAGTGCCGGCGGCAAAAACGACTACCTTGCCCTCCTCTAGATAGCGCAAGGCCTTGGGCCGGATGTACGGTTCTACGACCTGATCGATATTCAACGCCGATTGCACCCGAGTATCGACACCACGATGCTTGAGCGCATCCTGCAAAGCCAGAGCATTCATCACCGTGGCCATCATGCCCATATAATCGGCCGTGGCCCTATCCATTCCCTGCGCGCCCGGAGCCACACCACGAAATATATTGCCGCCGCCGATGACTATCGCCAGCTCGACACCCAAGGTGGCGACCTCGGCGATTTCTTCGGTCATGCGCAGAATAGTCGAGCGATTGATTCCAAAAGCATCTTCTCCCATCAGCGCTTCGCCGGAAAGTTTGAGAAGAACACGCTTATACGCTCTGATGGTCATAGATAGTCCCGAATAAAACAAGCCAACGAAGATGGTCGCCACTGCCGGCAGGGGAATCAACTCTCGCCGGCGCAGTCTACAGCGTATCAGGCCAGACCAGCCGCCGCCGCCGCCACTTCAGCCGCGAAATTGTCGACTTTTTTCTCAATCCCTTCGCCCACTACGTACAAAGTGAAGCGATTGATCGAAGCACCCTGCTCTTTAAGCATTTGCGCAACCGTTTGCTTGTCATTTTTGACAAATGGCTGCGACAGCAGTGTAACTTCCTTGAGGAATTTCTGTACGGAGCCTTCAACCATTTTGACAACGATATCGGCAGGCTTGCCCGACTCGGCGGCCTTTTGTTCCGCAACCGAACGTTCGGTAGCGATATCGGCAGGCGCCACGCCAGAGGCATCCAGCGCACGCGGCTTGGTCGCCGCAATATGCATGGCCAGATCCTTGCCTATTTCTTGGGTGCCGGCGAAATCGACCAGAACGCCGATCTTTCCGCTATGAACATAGCTGGCCAATTGGTGCTCGGTGGCTAGGCGCTGAAAGCGACGCACAGCCACATTTTCACCTATCTTGCCAACCAGGGAGGCACGTGTGGACTCAACCGTACCATCACCCATGGGCAACGCCGCCAGCGCAGCCACATCGGCAGGATTATGTCGGGTAGTCAGCTCGGCCAGCTGATTCACAAAACCTATAAAATCGTCATTTTTTGCCACGAAATCGGTTTCACAATTAACTTCGATGACGGTGCCTTGTTTCGCATCGGCCGAAATATACAGGCCGATCAGGCCTTCGGCCGTCACACGGCCAGCCGCTTTGCTGGCGCGATTGCCAAGCTTGACCCGAAGCAATTCTTCGGCTCGCGCCAGATCACCCTCAGCCTCAGTGAGCGCTTTTTTGCACTCCATCATGGGTGCGTCGGTTTTTTCGCGCAGTTCCTTGACCATCGATGCTGTAATTTGAGCCACTTCTTTCTCCAATCCACTAAAACTCGCCCCGGTTCAACCGGGGCAGAAATACAAGTCGAAGCACTACACGACAGCCATCACCGGTAGTGCAGCGCTTGGGCATTGCGCCCGAGACCATGTATTTACTCGTGATCTTCGTTCAACTCAATGAACTCTTCACCACCCTCGGCAATTTCCTCGACCACGCCATTGAGATGTTGCTCGCGACCTTCGAGCACGGCATCGGCAATACCCCGGGCATACAAAGCAATCGCCTTAGCCGAGTCATCATTACCAGGAATAATGTAGTCAATGCCATCAGGCGAATGGTTTGTATCAACCACGGCCACGACAGGAATACCTAATGTGAGTGCTTCGGCTACGGCAATCTTGTGATAGCCGACGTCGATAATGAACAGCGCATCGGGCAAGGTATTCATATCCTTGATGCCGCCGATAGCCTTGTTCAGCTTTGTCAGTTCGCGATCGAACATGAGCCCTTCTTTCTTGCTCATGCTCTCGGTGGCCCCGTCCGCCAGCGCCACTTCCATTTCTTTCAGGCGTTTAACTGAGCTTTTAACGGTTTTAAAGTTCGTCATCATGCCGCCCAACCAGCGGCTATCAACAAAAGGCATATGGCAACGAGCCGCTTCTGCGGCAATCAGTTCGCGAGCTGCGCGCTTGGTTCCCACAAATAGAATGCTGCCGCCTCGTGCAGCGATCTGG
>JBDTLC010000147.1:0-4259 GCA_039935015.1 Paralcaligenes sp.
GGAGGAGGCACCACCATGTCGATAGATCCCAACCGCGTCATCCTGACGGGGGAAAACCCGTTCATCCGCCTGAGCGATACCGATGGCGGCCCCATCACCACGAATGCCAGCTTTTGGCGCATCACCCTGTGTCCTGGCGGGCCGGGCCATGTGTTGTACGTGAACAGCGAATTCACCAAAGGCCACTGGCGTATTTACTCGGATAACATTGCAATGGCGCGCTGGCTGCAAACCACCGTCCAAGGCATGCTCAATGCTGAGACCGCCGACACGACCATACCAGTGATCGATGCGGACTTCTCTCGTTCCGGCGATATACGCGATTTCTGGACCGAAACTCTGGTCACCCGTGACGAAGAGATCGTGCTGACCTGGCACGAGATTGGTGACCCACTACTGGTCCACACCCAGCCCAACGAGACGCCGGGGCGACCCTATGGAGTGTGCACGATCCTCATTCCTGCGCTCGGCGCGCGGTTAACGCACAATGGGACGCAGGCGCGCGGGCAAGCGTTCGCCACACAGCGCGAGGGACGGCCGTTCAGCACCTGCGCGTTGGCGTTCTCCGAAAGCTGGACTGCTCCACGCTAGTGTAATATTTGATGAGCGGCGCGGACGCTCAAGGCTGGCCGACTATACAAACAGTCTACGATGTCAAGGTGGCACAAAAGACCGTCACATTGCGTGCTGAAACTTGCATGATCGAGCACAAGCGAATCTCACTGATTACCGGTATCGGAGTGCTTATGTGCGGACGAATTAAGCAGGCCAAGAGCGAGAAGGACTACATAGAGACGTTCCGCTCGAACGATTACACCATTCTCGGAGCGCCCCCGGGCCTGCGCTTTAACATCCCGCCAGGCACCACGCCTTGGACGATACACCGGCTCGACGACGATGAGTGGCACGGCCAGCGGCTATTTTGGGGCTACAAGCCACCTTGGTATAAGCGCAGCCCCGCCAGCAACGCGAGGCTCGACACCGTGCTGAAAGGTTCGCCGTTCTGGAAGCCGTTGTTAACCAAACGGATCTTGGTACCAGCGGACGGCTGGTACGAATGGACGGGCGAGAAAGGCGAAAAGCAGCCTTGGTACATCAGCCCGAAAGACGGCGAACCTATTTTCATGGCCGGCATCACCGCGTGGCAACCTGGTCACGAAGCCCTGGCCGAATCTGGTTTTGCAATCATCACTGATGATGCGGCTGGGGGCATGGTCGATATTCATGATCGACGCCCTATTACATTGACGATCGATGATGCACAGGCATGGCTGGACCCTAACCTGTCGGTAGATAAAGCACTTGAACTGCTGTCGACGCCACGCCCAGAATCTGCATTTCACTGGTGGGAAGTGACGCGGAAAATGGGGAACAGTCGTTATCAATTGGCAGATGCCAGCGCAGCGACCTAGTTGTTTTCCAGCAAGTACCTTTTCTAGCTAGTGCAATAATTCCAACGCACAGACTCTGTCGTTTAGGTCGCATATGATGACCGATGGTGTCTTGAGGTGTTGTCCGTTCACGAGGTAATGAAAATGAGCAAGCCCGATTTCATCTTGTCTTTCGGCCACGGCACGGCCAGCCAAGCCCAAATTACCGACCTGTTGCATGGTGTAGGCACCGAAATTCTGGTTGATGTGCGTAGTTTCCCGGGCAGCCGCCGGCATCCGTATGTCAACAAAGAAAGCCTGGCGCAGTGGATCCCACAAGCCGGCATCGAGTACCTGCACATGCCGGAGCTGGGTGGCTTTCGCAAGCACTGCGTCGAGTGCGAAAAAGACATCGTTTGGCAAAACGCATCGTTTCGAAACTACGCCGGCTATACACGGTCGTTAGAGTTTTTGGCCGGCATCGAGCGCTTGCTGGCCATGGCTGAACAAAAACAGCTCGTGTACATGTGCTCAGAAACAGTCTGGTGGCGCTGTCATCGCCGCATTATTTCTGATTTTCTGGTGGTGGCGCGCGGGATGGACGTGCGGCATTTGATGCACGACGGACGAATTACACAGCACAAGCCGACTGAAGGCATACGACTGCGCGAAGACGGCCTGGTCGTATACGACCAGCCAACTGCGACCAGCCCACAGCTGGACCTTTTCGCGGCCTAAACTGGGGCCACATCGGGATCAGGAAGGCCGTGGAGATCTGTCCGGTCAGCCAAACCAGCGCCGGGGCTATTAGTGCGGCCGAGACAATCGCATTAATGCGTGCTAGCCAAGACAGATGAATCTAAAACGTATACTCTGAGAGCAAGCGATCAGACTCTTTTTTCACCACCGCGTAGCACTCGCAGACCCGCGATTCCAATCCTGCGCGATCCAGCACAGTGATCTTCCCGCGGTTGTATTGAATTAATCCACTGCGCTGCAAATTCCCCGCGGCCTCAGTGACGCCTCCACGGCGCACGCCGAGCATGTTTGCAATAAGGTCTTGCGTCATTGTCAACTCGTTTGAGGATAAGCGGTCCAAGCTTAGCAGGAGCCAGCGACAGAGCTGCTGATCTACCGAGTGATGCCGATTACATACCGCTGTCTGTGCCATCTGAGTGATAAGTGCTTGCGTGTAACGCAACAGTAGGAGTTGTAATGGGCCCGCACGAAAAAACGCAGCCTTCAACAGCTGCCTATTGAGACGGTAAGCGTGGCCGGCGCTTTGCACGACCGCTCGGCTCGTTGTGGTATCCCCGCCCATAAAGATCGAGACGCCAACCATCCCCTCGTTACCAACCACCGCAATTTCAGCTGAAGCGCCGTCCTCCATAACGTAGAGCAAGGAAATAATCGCCGACGTCGGAAAATATACGTCAGACATCGGAGCATCGGGCTCAGAAACAGCTTGACCGAGCAGTAACGAGGTCAGTTCCAGATGTGGAAACAGCCGTGCACGTTCATCGGCTGGCAGAGCCGCAAGAAGGCAATTCTGATTGGGGTCGTGTACAGACACCATAAAGAGCTCAAATCGGTAAGCACTCGCTCGCAAACAGTGCCAACGCTGTACTGAAAAAACGCGCCACCTATGCAACAAATTATAAATGATCTGACAAGTCTTGTGCGCTAGCTCACATACAGCGTTACATTTGTCGACCATCCTCCAGACTGGGCACTTCGCATTTTCTAGAACCGCGTAATTCAGATAGGGGCCAAGTTGAGCAAGGCAAATGAATATGCATCGACGACAACGGATTGATGAGCACGCAACACCCTTCTGGCGCAACGATCGAGGGCGACCCACGACACTTCTATCTGCGCCAGACCTGTTGAAGGCCATCGGTGACGATGCCGGCGCGTCGACGAATACCTGATGATCGGCGGTCTGCCGGAATACACGACTGCGATCATCCTCGAGCGCGCTATGGCAAGTCAGCGGGCGGTGAAACTTGCATGGGACCAAGAGGAAAAGGCCACTCAGGATGCGATCAAGCACATGCGCGGCGGAAAAGTTGGAAAATGAACCGCAAAACTCCGACCTGTCGAAATCGCGTCGTGGTTCGCCGGAAGCGAAGAGGTTTGATATCATTAGCCAATACACAAAATATCGATTCGCTCGACTGAGCAACACGTTCAAGTATAGGAAATCTTCCACATGGATAATTCGCAACGCATTGTATTCAAGAACTGCGCAATCCTGAATACCGACAATGGCAAGATAACGTCGGGTAAGGTCGTTGTCGTGGTGGGGCGGCACATCGAATCAGTCCAGGATCAGGCGGCCGTAGCCGCCAACTTGCTGAAAAACGCCATCGATGTCGCGGGCCTCACGGTTATGCCCGGCATGATCGACTGCCACGTGCACGTGATGGCTTCCGACATGAATCTGGCTCGAAACGCGGCGATGCCTAATATGCTCGCATGCTTTCGTGCCATCCCAATCCTGCGAGGCATGCTGAGTCGCGGGTTCACGACAGTGCGAGATGCGGGCGGTGCCGATTGGGCGCTATCCCAGGCCACTGATACGGGACTGGTGGCGGGGCCACGCATTTTCCCGTCGGGCCGTGCCTTGTCGCAGACAGGCGGGCATGGCGACATGCGCGCTCGTAGCGACATCATCGAGCCTTGTGCCTGCTCCAGCCGCCTTGGCAATATTGCTCGGGTGGTCGACGGCGTAGACGCCGTGCGCCTGGCCGTCCGCGAAGAAATCCAAAAGGGCGCCACTCAGATCAAGATCATGGCCTCGGGCGGCGTAGCTTCGCCCAACGACCCCATACACTACCTGGGCTACTCGGAAGATGAAATACGCGCTATCGTTGGCGAGGCCGATGC
>JBDTLC010000148.1:0-15027 GCA_039935015.1 Paralcaligenes sp.
AAGGCGCCGCGCCCGGATGCGGCGCGTGTGTTTGTTGACTACTGGCTCTCCAGAAAAGCAATGGAATTGCTGGCCAAAGATGTAGGTGAATACGTGCTGGCACCAGGAGTTTTCCCGCCCATAGAAGGCATCGACAAGGTAAAGGTCCTGCCGGTGCGCGATCTGTCCGACGATGAAATCCAGAAATGGGGTCACGAGTTCAACAAAATATTCGCTGCTAAATAAAAAATGGAAATTCGTATCGAAGGGCTTAGCAAGAATTACGTATCCGAAGGTAAAACGGTCAGGGCTCTAGATAATATCAACTTAACCATCCCGGCGAACGAAATTTTCACTCTGCTTGGCCCAAGCGGCTGCGGCAAAACGACTTTATTACGCTGCATTGTCGGCCTGGAGACACCCGACGAGGGCGAGATAAGCATCGGTGGCGATGTAGTGTGGTCAAACAAAAAAGGCATTTCTGTGCCCCCTGAGAAGCGCGGGCTGGGGATGGTTTTTCAGACTTACGCCATTTGGCCGCACATGAGTGTCTTTGATAACGTGGCCTATCCGTTGCAGGTTCGAGGCGTACGCCGCGAACTTATTCGCGAAAGAGTGGCCAAAACTTTGCAATTCGTGCAGCTCGAAGGGGTAGAGAACCGCTCTGCGACTAAGCTGTCAGGAGGTCAGCAGCAGAGGGTTGCCTTAGCGCGCGCGCTGGTGGCCGAGCCCAAGGTTATTTTGTTCGACGAGCCTTTAAGCAACCTGGACGCCAAGCTGCGCGAAGAGACCCGCAAAGAGCTCCGAACTTTTCTGGGAGAGCTTAATATCACTGCCGTTTACGTGACGCACGACCGTGTCGAGGCGCTCGCACTGTCGGATTCAATCGCGGTTATGCGCGCGGGGAAAATAGTTGAAATCGGTACACCGCAAAAAATCTATTTTGATGCCGACCACCGGTTCGTAGCGGATTTTATCGGACGCGCCAATCTGATCGAAGCTCGCGTGCAAAGCCAGGGTGGCGGTGTGACGACCGTCGATTCGGGTCTGGGCATTATCACGTGCCAATATCGAGACCTTCCGCTCGCGAGCTCCGCAACACTATGCGTAAGGCCGGAATTTGTCCGTATCACCGGTGGCCAGGCCAATGCAGATGTCAACACATTGAACGGCCGCATCGAATCGTTAGCTTTTGTGGGTGAAGTATATGAAGCCGAAATTCGTGTTGGCACGGAGCTTTTGCTGGCCAGAATTGATCCCGATGTCAACGTGAAGGAGGGCGATCGGGTCGATTTCAGCCTGGCTCCGGCGCATTGCTTGCTTGTGTCAGCCTGAGACTGGGCAATTATGAACAAGTCTCGATCGACGCTTACCTGGTCGCTTATTGTGATTGTTGGGCTGCTCACGCTATGCCCGGTCGTCATGCTTCTCGTGGGCAGCTTCTCCCAAGGGCTGACCGGGTTGGGTACCTTTACCACTGCGAAGTATGTGGCGGCTTACACTGATCCGGCACTCCTGGGCGTAACCGTTAACACCGTCGTTTTTGTACTGGGGTCTTCGATACTGGCGACGGGTCTTGCTCTTTTCCTGGCTTACCTGAATACTCGCACCGATATTCCCTTTAAGCCCGTGTTCAAGGTGTTGTCGATCGTTCCCATGATGATCCCCCACCTGTTGTTCTCGGTAAGCTGGGCGCTTTTGCTCAATCCATCTAACGGCCTGATCAATACCATGCTGCAGGATATTTTCTCCCTGCAAAGCGCGCCCTTCAATATCTATTCGTTGTGGGGCATGATCCTCGTGGAAGGGCTGCTGAACATGCCCATTGCCTATCTTATTATTGCGCCGGCAATGGCCTCTTTCGACGTGTCGCTCGAAGAATCCTCAAGAGTATTTGGAGCTGGCACTTGGCGGACGCTGGTGCGCATTACCTTGCCTGTACTTCGGCCTGCCATTCTCGCGGCGTTCATATTGGGTATCGTGCGAAGTCTTGCTTCGTATGCCGTGCCCCGGGTTTTGGGCATGCCGGGCCGTATCGACGTGCTGGCCACTTACCTCTACCAGATGGTGGCGACGGGCTATGCGCCAGATTATGGCAAGGCGGCAGCCTTGGGCATGAGCGTTCTGGCGGCCTCTATTACCCTTATTGTTCTTTATCGCTACCTGACCGCTGAGAGTGGAAAATACGTGACGATCTCGGGCCGAGGTTACCGTCCGACCGTCATCGAACTCAAACGCGCGAGAATGCCTCTTTTCACCGGGGTAGCAATACTCTCTTTTATTATGGTCGTGTTGCCGGTGGCCGTGCTGTTCTATACGTCGCTCGTGCCGTATTCCATGGTGCCCAGCGCCCGGGCCTTTTCGCTAATGAGCTGGAAGCACTGGATAGAAGTATTGCAAGATCCTGTTTCGCTGCTCGCACTGAAGAACAGCGTGTTCCTGGCCGTGGTTGGAGCAACACTGGGGGTCATCCTCTCAGTGTTTGTAGCCTACGTTATTGTCAAAATACGTACGCGGGCTTCAGGCTTGCTCGAAACCCTTAGCTATCTCTCATTTGCCTTCCCCGGCATCGTGATCGGCATCGGATTCATGTGGTTTTTCGTGCAGACCCCACTCTACGCCACACTGACCGCGCTACTTCTGGGCTATATCGCCACCTACTTGCCCTATGGGGTACGCCCCCTCGCCAGTGCATTTGTTCAAGTTCACAGCCATCTGGAAGAATCGTCGCTGGTGTGCGGCGCGAGCGCGATGACAACCATGCGTCGCATTATCGTGCCGTTGATCATGCCGGGCATCGTCTCGGCGTGGATACTGATGGCCGCCATGTTTGTACGCGAGTTGACGGTGTCGGTTGTCCTTTCCCGGCCAGGCAGCGAAGTGCTGGCCGTTCAGATATTAAGCTTCGCCGACGACGGGCTATGGGGTAAGCTTTCAGCCTTGGGCATCGTCATGATATTGATCTCGACGGCGCTGGTGCTGCTGGCGACGTTTGCTGGTGCAAGATTCAAGGCAGCCCAAAGCTAGACAAAGGGTGAAGAGTTAACGGCGCTTTTGAGCCAGCATCAACACCACCCCCAGCAACACAATGGCGGCCGCCAGCCATTCGTAGCGAGTTATATGTTCGTGAGCCACCGCCACGCCTAGTAGCATGGCAATAATCGGATTAACAAACGTATAGCTGGAAGCCAGGGCGGCCGAAGCGCGTGACAGCAGCAGCATATAAGCGTTGAACGCAATAAGCGAGCCGAAGGTGACCAGATATACCCAGGCGGCCGTCGCCAGCGACAAGGTGGGCCACGTGATCGTCTCGCCCTGCGTCCACGACAGCAACATCAGAACAACTCCACCGCAAAGCATTTCGCTCGCAAAGCCTGGGGCGGCCGGGGCCAGCGATAAGCAGCGTTGACTTAGCACGCTACCCAGCGACCAGCTTAACGTTGCAACAATGATGGCAGTTAGGCCACCTGGCGATGCTTTAAAGTCGGCTCCCTGGGTCAACATTAAAACTCCGATCAGGCCCAATCCGATACCGATCCACTCGAGCCGTCCCGGACGCACTCCCCACAGCAAATTTAGTGCGGCCATCATCAATGGCACTACGGCAATGAATGCGACGACCAAGCCCGAACCGATGGTCTGCTCGGCATGGGCCACTCCGCCCATGCCAGCGCCCAGCAACAGAGTACCGACAACCAGCGCGCTGAGCCATTGGCGCGGAGTTGGCAGAGGCTGGCGTCGGACCACTGTCCAGGCGAACAGTAAAAGACCGGCCACCAGAAATCGGCTGCCCATCATGTAAAAAGGGGGAAACTCGGGCAGCGCCAATTTGATCGCGAGGTAGGTCGACCCCCACACCACCCATGTCGCTGCCAGGCAGAGCAAAACTATGGGAGAAAGGGGCGCATTACGCGCAGAAGTAGACAGGGCAGCAGTCATTGAATAAGGAGCGGAGGAAACAAAGCGCTATATTGCGCAAACTGTAAAACGATGTGCGAATTCCGTATAGTGGGTTGCACAAGAAAACGTTAAGCCTTCTATTTACGCACCCATCCCAGTTCAATCAACTTCCCAAAAAAAATGCGATGGCCACGGATGGCGATACCGTAGGCCGTTGGCAAATACCACCGCACCCCTTTGAACGCAAGCCACGCGCTTAGCGCGGCAACCAGGATTGCGCCAAGCATGTCAAACGGGTAATGGACGCCGAGATAAATTCGTGCCCAAGCGACAGGAAGCCCTAGTAAAGCCAATGCCAAGCCAGCCAAGCGCAGCCTACGGTGCAGCAGTAAGCTGAAGGCGACGGCCCACAACAGAGTCAAGTGATCACTAGGAAAAGACGAGTCGGCAGCATGAACCATGAAGGTGTGTCCGAGGCCGATCACGAAAGGGCGAGGATGCTGCCAGAACAGCGCGATGATCTGGCTGATCAGTAAACCCACCAAGCCAGATGCTGTCGCCTCGAGCAAAACCTTGCGGTTGCGCTCGCTACCCCATAGCCACCCAATCCCGATGCCGACAGGAACTACCCAAATAGCATATTTGCCAAAAAACAGGGCGATGGCAAGTAGCATGGCGCTCGGATGCTGCGGGGCATTGAGGAGAAGGAAGAGGGTATGGTTGAGGTTTTCCACGTAAGGTTCACTTAGCTAGGTTATAAGGCAAAGTCTTGCGTTTCACTGACAAGTTTTCACACCATTTCAGAATGCAGCCGATGCACTTCGCGGTGGTGGATATATACCGAGGGCTCGCGGCCGAAACGTGAATATAGCCGATTGAGTGTTCCAAGCGTTAGGGGCCCGGTGATCTGCTTGTGTCTCAGCGGGCCATTAATAGTGCAAACTACTTGACAAATACCGTAATCCCAGCCGGCTCCGCATTGCGCAGGGGCCGCCGGCAGGCTTGTTAATGTGAAAACAAGGTGGGCACAGTCATCGATTGAAGCAAGGTTTTCGAGGTCCCGCCAAGAATCCATTCGCGCACACGGCTGCGGTTATAGATGCCCATGACGACAAAATCGCAGCCATAGTCGGTTGTTGCGTTAAGTATGCAGTTCCCGACACTTATATCCCTGCCCTCTGCGTGAACCACTTTGGGTTTAGGAAACCCGTGTGCCGAGCAATATGCCAAAAGGTCTTCGGGCTCGACATCTCGCGAACGCAGCATTTCGGGTTGCGGGTCAACCGTGAGAATGATTAGTTCCGAGGCTCGGCGCAGAATTGGAGCGGCATCGGCCAGTGCTCGCGCGGCTCGACGCCCGTAGTCCCAACAAAATAGAACATGCTGACCGATAGGGTGCTGCATATGTGCGGCATATGGAATCATCAGGACTGGCCGGCCTGCTGACGTGATGACTGATTCAGCGATATTCGGTGGTATGGCCCAAGTTGATTCGGCATAGTCGGTTTGGCTCATTATCAACAGATCGCAAGAGCGTGCATGCAGAGCCAAAGCCTCTTCAATCAGGCCCTTAGGCATTCGGCATTGGGCCTTGACCCCCGCCTGTGCTGCCTGCTTCAGAAAGAGATCTTTAGTTTCAGTTCTATCTCGCGCGATCTGACTGAGCAGTGGGGCCAGAATCTGTTGGGGCACGCCTGCGTCGTCATACATATATTGGGGTGTTGGCGGTTCTGTGTAAACCCCGATTAGCTCGGCATTGTGGTGTGCCGCGAGTTGGATGGCCGCCTCTATGCGGCGTGTCCAGTTGGCGTCGTTGGTCAAGTCAAGTGCAATACGTCCAAGCATGGCGATCTCCTGTGGCTAAGCAATTAGATACCGATGCTCCAATATATGCCTTAGTGGGCCACAGGTCTTGATCTGAATCAAATAACATACTCGGATACGATATGGCGATTGCGAACACCGCATAATAAGGAGCTCCCTTGATTGGGAACAACTTTTATTGCAGCTTTACCGGTATTCTTTGAATATCGGCATTGACTCGGTTTCTTGTACTTTAATAATGAAATAAACCTAAGGTAGCAACGCTTCATGACCAAACAGCCAGAACCCGATTGGGACCCAAGGTCCGAGCCGGCGCTGAGCAATCAGATTGCAGTCTACGACGCCATGCGTCAGCGCTGCCCTGTGGCGCGCAGTCAATATGGGTATACCTCTTTATTCAGACACGACGACGTGATGCGCGTGCTAAATGATCCTGAAGTTTTTAGCAATGCCGTATCTCGCTATCCATCCGTACCCAACGGTATGGATCCTCCACAGCATACTGAGTTCCGGCGTGTCATAGAGCCTTATTTCAGCGCGAAGCGTATGGACGATTTTGAACCCGCTTGCCGCGAAATCGTTGTCGATCTAACTAAAAATCTGCCGGTCGACGGTGAGTGCGAAATGATAGGAGTGTTCGCTCAGTCCTTTGCCGTGCGGGCCCAGTGCGATTTCCTGGGCTGGCCTGTCGACATGCGCGAATCGCTACGCCAATGGATTCGCAAGAATCATGCGGCTACCCTTGCCAGGGACGCCGCAGCGTTAAGCGCTGTCGCGCTTGAGTTTGACGGCCATGTCAAAGACCTGCTGGCCATGCGCCGCAACGCGGGTGCTGCCGCGCCATGCGACATTACAACCAGTCTCATGCATGCCAAGGCTTTTGGCAGGCCCATTGCCGAAAACGAGATCGTAAGCATTTTACGCAATTGGACAGTAGGGGAGCTGGGTACTATTTCGGCGTCTGTGGGCATCCTCGCACATTACCTGGCTGTAAATCCGGCGATTCAAGATCAATTGCGAGAGCATTCCGATCTTTTACCGGCTGCCATCGACGAAATATTACGTATTCGTGCGCCGCTGATCATGAGTCGCCGCGTAACTGTCAAGCCAGTGACCATAAGGGAACGTGAATTAGCCGGCGGTGAACGCATCGCGATACTCTGGGCGTCGGTCAACCGGGACGAGGCCGTGTTTGGCGACCCAGACCAATTTCGGCTTGACCGTGATCCTGCGCTGAATCTGCTGTACGGCACGGGAATTCATGAATGTCCTGGCGCACCTCTGGCGCGGTTGGAATTGCGTATCGTGATGGAAGAGCTGCTCAAGCGTACTCAACGAATTTCTCCAGTAGCAGGCAGAGCGACGGTCAATGCGCGTTTTCCAGCGGGCGGATTTTCTTCTCTACCATTATGGATTCGGAAATCGGTTACGTAACTGTTCACCTGTGCCGCCTTTTTTGCCTAATGGTGTCGTTTGCTGATCTACGTCAAGATCCGCGCCGCTTTCGCATGCAATGATTAAAAAATGAAAGGCCAAACGACCTCCCTGTGCGCGAGCATTCCGCTGACGTCGCGAAGGTGTCATAAGGGGAAATCTGAATGCGTGCCACCGCCTTAGAAACTGACGAAGTAGTCGAATCATTATCGGATTTTCACATTTCAGAGGACTTAGTGCGGCGCTTTGATGTTCCCGGCCCGCGTTACACCTCATATCCGACCGCCGATCGGTTTCATGCCGGATTCTCCGAGTCGGCGTATATCGACAAGCTGCGCGAGCGCGCACAACGCGCGGAGAATCCTCCGCTATCGGTGTATGCCCACTTGCCATTCTGCGAATCGCTTTGCTACTTCTGCGCGTGCAACAAGATCATTACTCAGGATCACAGCCGCTCGGCGGAGTATGTGCGTTATCTGGGTAAAGAAGCGGCCATTGTCGCTTCTCATCTTGGCCCGGATCGGAAAACAACGCAGTTGCATTTCGGTGGCGGCACACCCACGTTCCTTAGTGCCGACGAATTACGCGAACTGATGGCTATGTTGCGCACCCATTTTGATTTCACCGATGACGCCGAGCTCAGCGTCGAGATCGACCCGCGCACGGTTACCGCGACGACGATGTCCATGCTGGCTGAACTGGGCTTCAACCGGACCAGCTTCGGCGTGCAAGATTTCGACCCCGATGTGCAGCAAGCTATTCATCGGATCCAGCCTTTTGAACTGGTCGAGACCGCGCTTCTCGCGAGCCGCGATGCCGGGTTCAGATCTATCAACGCCGACTTGATCTATGGTTTACCGAAGCAGTCGTTGCGCAGTTTCAGCCGAACCCTGGATCAGTTGATTCGGCTTGCGCCCGACCGGATCGCGCTATACAACTACGCCCACCTGCCAGATAGGTTCAAGGCACAACGCCTGATCAAGGGCAGCGACCTTCCTTCGCTGGAGGATCGTCTGCAAATTTTCCTGATGTCCGTGCGCCGCCTTTGCGAGGCGGGTTACGTATACATTGGCCTGGATCATTTTGCACGACCCAATGACGAGCTGAACCGGGCGCGACTCAATAACAGCCTGCATCGCAACTTTCAGGGATACACCACACAGGCAAATTGCGATCTCGTCGGACTAGGCATTTCGGCTATCGGCAAGCTGGGGGCGTCTTATTGTCAATCGATCCGCAATATCCATGGCTACTACCACCAACTCGACCAGGGGCGTCTGGCGACTGAGCACGGGTTTGAACTGGACGCCGATGACCAGTTGCGATATCAGGTAATCATGAATGTAATGTGCGGCAAGGCCGTAGATTTCACTCGTCTGAATCATCAATTTGATATTGATTTCACTGACTATTTTTCTCGCGAACTATCGGCTCTTGAACCTTTTATTCAGGCGGCGCTCGTTGACCTGGATGCCGATAGCCTGCAGGTGACGGCGCAGGGGCGGCTGTTCGTCCGCGCGATAGCGATGGTGTTTGACCGATACCTCGCCAAATCGGTCCCAAGAGCCTACTCCCGACTTGTCTGACGATTGGCCGGCTTACCGGCCAAAGCCACTCCTGACAATGGGCCATAACACACAAGACCGCTTCTGAGCGCTCATAGGTTTCAAGCGTTGCTTGGGGAAGTACCCGCTGCGGTAATTCCGTGCGTGCTCGGAGTCAATACTTGGCTGCGTGCCTCAAGCGAACTTATAAACCGCCAGACGAAGAGCAGGGTGGTTAATAGCAGGCCCGGATAGCCCACTCCACCCATCAAGTACGGAATCGTTGCATCTCCTTCCTGCACCTGTGCGAGATTGAAGCTTAAAAGCCCTAGCGTAATAATGGCACCAAAGATCCACATGGCTAAAAGCCAAACCCCTGTTTCATAGCCAGTGAGGTATCTGCTCCAACCCCTGCCAGGGTGAGTCGCACTGGCCAGTCGAGGTATATCGTAGCGGCTCCCGTAGCTCTTGCTTATGGTTGGCTGAACATCAGACGCCGCCTTCGCTTGCGCGCGGTGCCCAAGGGTCAAAAGATCGAAGACCAGCGTTATGGCGCCGGCGGTGAAAATGATGCCAAAGAGGAACACCAGGACCTTGAATAGCGCCATGGCAGGACGGACATCACCACCAAACCAGCTAAGGCCGAGGGTGCGATATATAAAGACTTCGACTGTGCCTCCAATAGCGAAGGCAAATGCCATTCCGAGCATGCCGATGAAGACAAGCCAGAAGGCGAGCCTGCCAAGGCGTTGATCGTAGTTGGGAATCTTGCGCAGAACTGGAACCACATAGTAGGCGGCAGCAATCCCCAACATGCCGAAGGTACCAAATAGTGCCAAATGGGCATGGCTGGCCGTTACCCAGGTACCGTGAGACCAGACGTTAGTTAGTGCGAATGTCATGGTGAAACCAAGGATACCTGCGCCGACTTGCTCTAAAACCACTGAACCCAAGATAAAGTAGAAAGCAGGTGCGTTAATAAGCGGCTTGCGATCTTCATGGGCGTCTAAGTAAATGTGCCAAAAGCAAAAGACTAGAGGCAGAGGCTCCAGCGCACTGAAAAGTGAACCCCAGAATTGCCAGAACGCAGGCGTGCCTATCCAAAAATAATGGTGCGCATTGCCCAGCAGACCTGAGAGCCAAACCATGGCTACGCCCCAGAAAACGGCATAACCCACACTTTTCACGTCAGCCTTGAACATGAGTACTAATAAGAAGCCTACTAAGCTGATGTGGATAACTTCCCATACGCCCTCGACCCAGTAGTGAACGACGTACCAGCGAAAGTACTCTTGCAAATCTAGCCGCGCGACGAAAAATAGCCCAAATACCCACACCAGAGTCAGCGCACTGACCCCGAGGGCCAGGCCCCAATGAATCTCATTCCATTTCCTGATTGGCGGAAAGGTACGCAAGACGACATACATCAGGATGAAAAACCCAACAAGTACAACTATGCCCGCGATGCGACCCATTTCTAAATACTCGAGTCCTTGTTGCAACCAGGGTTGCCCGAGCCACCAACCTGCGGTGCCGGTTTCGGCGAGAACTTGCGTACCCGCATTCCATATCGCCACGGCGATAATTGCAAAGAATAGAAATTTGATTAGCGCAGGAGCTGCCAGTTCTCGATTCGAGAGTAAGGGCCCGATAAACAGGATAGTGCCAATAAAGCCACACAGAATCCACAGGACACCCAAATTTAAATGCTCCGCACGAATCACGTTGAAATTGACGACCCCCGACAAAATAGTCGGGTCAACCTGTTGGGCGGCAAGAACCATGCCTGCAGCGACCTGGAACACAAGCAGAACGAGCATAAGCAGAAAGAAGCGCAGGCTTAGGCGTTGGGTTTGATACTGGATTTGAATCATTTATCGTCTCCCTGCAAGCTACGGATGTAGGCCACGATAGCGTTGACCTGATCATGATCGAGCAATTTGTCGAATGTCGGCATAATGTGTGCTGCATAGCCCGCAACAATTTTGGCATCGGGAGCCAAAATCGACTCGACCAAGTAAGCGTCGTCGGCCTGCACCTTGGTGCCGTCAGCCAGGCTGACTTGTGATCCATACAGACCGCCCCAGCCCGGGCCGACTAGCTGTTTCTTGTCCGTTGCATGACAAGCCAGACAACCGTTATCTTTGGCGAGCTTCTCGCCTAACTCCACAAGGCCCTTTCCAGACATAGCGGGCGCAAGGGGTAGTGCAGACGTGACCGTGACTGTTGAAGGCGTGGTGCCGCTGGCTGCCGCCACGATCGCAAAAGAGTGGGTCTGAAGGAATTTCAGACCGTCGACCTTCGGCGTTGGCGGCCAACCTTCGGTGTTCATGAGCGAGGTGTACTTCAGGAAAGCGATAAGCTGAGGAATCTCGCCAGTTCTGAAAGGCAGATTCGGCATGAATGATGTTTTCCCGCCGCGACGCTCTATGCGTGTGGCTGCGCCAGGATATTTTTTGAAATACGCATCCAGTGACGAAATGCCGGTTTCGGCTACCAGCCCTGGGGCCTGAAGCTGGGCGCGTAATGCCGCTGCCGTTGGCCAGCTTGCGGCAGACGGCAGGAATGCTGCCAACCAGGCTGGCCCCACCTGTCGATAGAGATCGGTAAGATCAGGGGCAAAATACGCCCCATTACCAACAATGGTATGACAGTCCATACAGTTGTACGCCTGAAAGACACGCTTGCCTGTGATGGCCTCATAGTTCTCAAAATGAACTGAATCGGGTGTGACCTGTTTGCGTGATTTCACAAATGAGAACACTGACAAGGTAAGAAAAATGACCGTCATCAGGCCCAGAACGATCAGTGCCCCACGGCGTCGCAGCACCTCATTGCAGTCTGCTCCATTTCCGCAACTCATGGCTGAACCTCCTGCCCGTCAGAGGAGGCCTCATCAGTAGCCTCCATATTCAACGGTTGGATATGACCCTGGGCGTCGTGCAGGAACAGCGTGTGCAAGCTACTCAGGAATATATAGAAAACATACACGGCCAACACGAAGCCCGTGATAAAGTAAATCTGCCAAAAGGTGTGTGATTCAGCCCAGTATTCGAAGTTGCGCCAATAGGGCCAGGACAATAGAAAACTTCCAATACTGGCCACTACAGCCAAAGTGAGATCAATCATTCGCTGTGCCATATCTCGCTCGTCACAATAAGTCGGAAACTGTGAGTTAAATGCTATGCCGGCTGTTGATGGCGAGTTTGATTTGAATCAACAGCCGTGCAATTAGGAGCGAGTTTGATTTGAATCAGTAACTGTGCAATTAGGCGAGCCAGACTATGCCGTGTATGACGTGCCGGCGCATGACGATTCCAGTGCACGAGAGCCGTTGACGCGCCTGCCTAAATGTCACAATATGGAGGCGTCATCAGGTTGAAACGTTCGGCCAGCGTGCGGTTGGCAATGTTGTTTGAATGGCTAGTCGCGAAGCAGGTCTGGTTCGCGACAATCTATAGAAAGGAGTCAGAATGCCAGAGCTGAAAAATGAGTCGATCGCCCAGATCGAAGGTCAAGCCATATCCGAAGACGTTCTATTGGAAAAATACGCTCAATATGGTGAGACGAATCTCGAGCAGGTTCAAGAGCGAGTCGCCAAGGCGCTAGCCGATATTGAACTGCCGGAAGCTCGAAAAAAGTACTCAGATCAATTTTTATGGGCTATGCGCCACGGGTTTATTCCAGCGGGTCGAATCAATAGTGCAGCGGGCGCTGGGCTGCAGACGACACTGATAAATTGCTTTGTCCAGCCCGTTGGAGATTCAATTACTGAAACGGTTGGCGGCAAGCCCGGAATTTATGCCGCTTTGGCCCAAGCCGCAGAAACCATGCGCCGCGGCGGTGGAGTTGGCTATAACTTTTCATCGATCCGGCCCAAGGGGGCACGAGTGAAAGGCACGGGCAGCAGCGCTTCCGGCCCGATTTCCTATATGAAGGTATTCGATCAGTCGTGCGAGACCGTCGAATCCGCCGGCGCTCGGCGGGGTGCGCAAATGGCTGTGCTTAATGTCGATCATCCGGATGTCTGCGAGTTCATCGCAGCCAAACAAGAGAAAGGGCAGCTGAACAACTTTAATGTGTCGGTCGGTGTCAGCGATGCATTCATGCGCGCAGTGGATACTGATCAGCGCTTTGAACTGGCGCACGTGGCCGAACCGACTAGGGAGCTTATCGAAGCAGGCGCATTTCTTCGCGAAGACGGTAAATGGGTCTACCGCACGGTGCAGGCTCGCGATATTTGGGATCTGATCATGAGAAGCACCTACACAGCGGCTGAGCCAGGCGTTTTGTACATTGATCACATCAATCAAGACAACAATCTATCGTACTGCGAAGTCATCGACGCGACGAATCCGTGCGGCGAGCAGCCTCTGCCAGATTATGGTTGTTGCTGCCTGGGTAGTTTGAACTTGACATCATACGTATGCGAGCCTTTCACCGAGCGCTCCAGGTTCGACTTCGCGTTGTTCGCTCGCGTGGCTAAAATTGCTGTACGCATGCTCGATAACGTCCTGACGGCCACCAAGTGGCCTCTTGAAGAACAATCACGCGAAGCAGCGTCCAAGCGGCGCATAGGGCTTGGTTTTACGGGCTTGGGCGATGCCCTGATTATGCTGGGCATACGCTATGACCTTCCCGAAGGGCGCGAGCTCGCAGCCCGCATTGCCTGCGAACTACGCGATAGTGCCTACGAAGCGTCAATCACCTTGGCCGGCGAACGTGGGCCGTTTCCGCTCCTGGATACCGAAAAGTATCTGCAAAGCGGCTTTGCATCGCGTTTGCCCGATCAATTGAAAGAGCAGCTTCGGGTTCACGGGATCCGCAATTCGCACCTTACCTCGATTGCGCCCACCGGTACGATCTCGCTGGCTTTTGCCGATAACGCCTCCAATGGTATCGAACCGGCGTACGCCTGGTTTTATAGCCGCCTCAAGCGTATGCCCGATGGCAGCAAAAAGGAATACATCGTTGAAGACCACGCCTACCGAGTCTTTCGCTCGATGGGGTTCGACTGCAATCATTTGCCGCAAGCCTTTGTGTCTGCGTTGCAAATACCTGCTATCGACCACATGTTGATGGCCAGCGCCGTTGCGCCGTATGTAGATGCCGCTATTTCTAAAACGGTAAATGTACCTGAAGACTATCCCTATGATGACTTCAAGGACTTATACATGAGGGCGTGGCACAAGGGGCTAAAGGGCATCACCACTTATCGGCCCAACACGATTCTGGGTTCCGTACTGTCGGTACCGACCACACCAGATATCGACATGTCCCTGACCCGTACGCCGCGACCCCTTATGCTGTCCGAACAGGATAAGCGTCTAGTGCTCACAGAGCTTACCCTCACGCCTCCACTGGACTCATTACGCTGGCCATCGCGTCCAGGCTTGCCCGCCGGCGCATCTGGCTGGGTGAGCGAAACCATCCATACACCGCAGGGCGATTTTGCCCTAGTAGTTTCCGATCAGGGAGGTGTACCGTTCGAGGTCTGGGTGCTGGGCGGACATCCTCCCCGTGGCCTGGATGCCATCGCCAAAACCTTGTCCACAGATATGCGTGCAAATGACCGAGGATGGTTACGCAAAAAACTATCGATATTGACTCACGTCTCTGGCGACGCACTCCAGATGCCTATGCCACCGGACGGCGAACGGGTTATGGTACCGAGCGCGACGGCTGCACTGGCGAAATTGATAGAGTGGCGCTACAACCAGCTTGGGGCATTGGATTCAGGCACGAACGATCCAGCTCCGGTGCTAAATGCGCTATTTGCCTTGCACGAACCTAAAACCGGCACAGAAGGGACACTGGCCTGGATCACCGACATCAGAAACCCCGCCACAGGCGACGAGTTCGTCCTGATGCTTAAAGAATTGCAAATGCCCGATGGCAGTCGGCGTCCTTATAGCATATGGTTAACAGGTGGCCAGCCGCGCGCATTAGACGGGCTATGCAAGGTGCTTAGCCTGGATATGCGCGTCATCGATCCCGCCTGGATCGGCATGAAGCTGCGTAAGCTTTTGAACTATGCCGAACCACGCGGAGATTTTCTGGCGCGCGTGCCGGGTAGCGACAGGCAAGCGAATTATCCGTCCACCGTGGCTTACATCGCGCAATTAACGATTCATCGGTACTGTATGCTCGGAATTCTCACCGACAGTGGCTTGCCCGTGAACGCAATGGGTGTAGTGGCGGGCGAGCCCGCGTCATCGAACCGAAACGCTCAGCACTCGCTAGGTAAATTGTGTGTGGAGTGCGGCAATACCACGGTCATTCGCAAAGATGGATGCGATTTTTGTATCGCGTGCGGGGCGATTGGAAGTTGCGGCTAATCTAGCGC
>JBDTLC010000149.1:0-11659 GCA_039935015.1 Paralcaligenes sp.
CCCGCGCTCGAACGGACCTTGGGCGCGGCTATTATGGAGCAGGGGCGGCACGATCCGAGCTACATAAACGATCCGGACGTCGATCAATACCTGACCAGTATGGGGCATAAGTTAGTGGCTGAGGCTCCCGGAGGCCCCTGGCACATTACCGTTTTTGGGCTGCGCGATCCGCAGATCAATGCGTTTGCCTTGCCTGGCGGCTATATAGGCGTCAATAGCGGTTTGGTTGTAGCAGCACAAAATGAATCTGAGCTGGCCTCGGTTCTGGCCCACGAAATTGGCCACGTAGTGCTACGGCATATTGCGCGCGGCATGACGCAGCACTCGCAGAATGGTCACTTGATGCTGGTTGCTATGGCAGGGGCACTGCTGGCTGCCCTAGCGGGCGGCGGCGATCTGGCAATGGGTGTAGCCGCTTTCGGCCAAGCAGCGGCGGTAGATCGCCAGCTTGGGTTTTCTCGGCAGGCCGAACAGGAGGCCGATCGGACAGGCTTCGAGATGCTGCGCCGCGCTGGTTACGATCCCCAGGGCATGGTGCAGATGTTTACCGCGTTGATGAAGCAGTCGAGCTTTAACGAACGTACTGGCGGCAATGTTTTCACCAGCAGCCACCCCTTGTCAATACAACGCTTGTCCGATATTGAAAACCGGGCGCGTGAACTGGCGCCGGTGCATCATCGCGATACAGATACATTCTGGTATCTGCGCGCCAAGTTGAGGGTGATTCAGGCACAAGGACGGGAGGCTCGTGAAGAGGCATTGCGAAAGCTGCGACAGGATGCCGGTTCACTGGCCGGCGTTCAGCGCTCGGCGGCCTGGTATGGGCTGGCCTATGCGGCCTGGAAAAGTAATCATCCGGATCAGGCCGATGCCGCCTTGCAAAAGGCTCGTGCGAACGGGGCCGATTCGCCTGAGCTGGCATGCCTGGCCATTGAACTGGCCAGCCAGCACGGCGACCTGAAGTTCGCGCTCACGCAGGCGCAAAAAGCTGCCGTGCGCTGGCCGGACAGTCGGGCTGTAGCTTTGGCCAGGGTGGATGTTTTGCAAAAAGGCGGGCGCAACGCAGAGGCCGTCCAGTTTTTGACCCAACGTATCGCGCAATGGCCCGATTTAGCGGCCTTGTATCGATTGCAGGCACAGAGCTATGAGCGTATTGGGCAAGTCGTGCCGGCAAGGCGCGCCATGGCCGACTATTATCTGCGAACTGGCGCCTTATCGACAGCGGTTGAAGAATTGCGGCAGGCACGCAGCTTATCGAGCGACTTTTATACTCAGTCTGAGCTCGATGCGCAGATTCGCACTATCAGGCGAAGGCTGGACACCGAACGCGACTTGTTGCAGCGTTTCAAGCGGCAGTAACCGGTTTTTTCAAACCCCCGCTTCGAAATAATGTGCGATGCGTTGCGGCAGCCAGCCTAAGTTTCCGGGGAATGGCCCGCTGACGAAGGCGGCGTGGCCACCTTCGGCGGGTTGGTGCAATAACACGTGATCCGAGCACTCGTTTGAGCCTGGCAGGGAGGGCTCGGGGACAAAAGGGTCGTTACGGGCGTTGAGCACCAGGGTAGGTACGCTGATTGTCTTCAGAAAAGGTTTGCTCGAAGCGCGGGACCAGTAATCCAGCGCATTCTTATACCCGTGCATAGGGGCAGTATAAAGGTCGTCAAAATCGTGCAGGCTTCTCACCTGATTTAGCCTGAAAACATCAATAACGCCGGGAAAACGCCTGCTTTTCTCCAACACCTTTTCCTTCATGGTTTTGAGGAAATAGGGGGTGTACACATGGCGCCCGGCAAAGGTTTCGGTCAGCGCATTGCCACTCGCTGTCAGATCCAGAGGCACCGAGATCGCGGCGCTGGCGGCCAGCCACCTGGAATCTTCAGGATTCTCACCCAGATATTTCAGCATGGCGTTGCCCCCCAGCGACACGCCAACGGCGTGCCATTTCGCATGAGGTGCGCGAGCATGGACTGTGTGAAACATGAATTCCAGGTCAGCCGAATCACCCGAAAAATAGGCACGTGCCATACGGTTGGAAAACCCGGAACAGCTGCGAAAATGTGCAATAGCCACAATCCAGCCGCGGGCCCGGAAGTGTTGCGCGATGGCCTGCGCATAATGGCTACGACTGCTGCCTTCCAGGCCGTGAAACAAGACCAAGGCAGGCGTTGCGAGCGCTGTCGGCAGGCTTGCCCAATCGTCTTTCTGCATCCAGCGTCTTGCCGCCGTCCCGACAAGCACCGGGTCGGGACTGACCGATTTGCCTTGTGCCGTTCGGTCGGAGAACAGGCCTGGGCCGGTCCAGTCGAAGTCGATAAAATCGCCATCGGGCGTGTCGACCCGATCGCGTACGAATGCGATTTGATGGTATCGGGCGCCTAACACCCCATACAGGGTTTGCGCATGGCGTCCGGGCAGCCAAACCGGGTTGGGGCAAGGCGAGGAATCTATCTGTGCGGTCAAAACAATCTTTAATGCAAGGTATCGGGGATGTCCTGCAGGTCGAACATCCGGGCGTCAGCCGGTGCATTCGATGCATGATGCAATACCATGCGCCAGCCGGTCGGACTTTTATGAAAGACGTTACTCGTGTGAAAATTGACGGCCTTCCCACTCTCCGGGCCGGTCAGAGTGACTTGTTCGATCAGGACGTGAACAGAGCTGAACAAAGTGGTCATGGCAACGGGATGGATCGGGTAAATCATCAAAGGTCCGCTAGCCAAGATGTGTTGCCATGAACTGAGTATTGCTGCGTAGCCGGTCAGGCGCATGCCGCTCGGATGTATGCAGACGATTTCTTCATCGTCCGCCCAAACTTGCATCAGTCGAGTCAAATCCGCCTGGCGCAGGGCATCGTAGAAAGCATTTTCAGCTTCGTCTGGAGTGGCAAACATGAATGATAATCAACGCGTGGTTGGCAAGAGCTTAAAGGGTAGGTGCGGCTTCGGCCTAGTGCCCAGATACGTGTTCGCCTTCTTTAAGCTGGTAGGTTGCTCCGCAGTATGGGCATGACGCCTTACCGGTTTTGACAACCTCGATATAGACGCGCGGGTGCATGCTCCATAGCGGTGCATGGGGGCCCGGGCAGTACACCGGCAAATCACTGGCGGGAACGAAAATGGTAGCTTGCTCGGGCTGGAATGGCTTGGTGGCACTGGGCATGGAATTTTCCTGAAAGTAAACGGAACCTGGAGGGGCGTGCATTTATACCTTGGTGAGCCAGCCTAGGTATTTGGGATTGCGGCCATTGACCGCATCGAAAAAAGCCTTTTGCAGCTTTTCTGTGACCGGCCCACGGCTGCCCGAACCAATGACGCGTCTGTCCACTTCGCGGATCGGAGTCACTTCGGCAGCCGTGCCGGTGAAAAAGGCTTCGTCAGCAATATATAGGTCGTCGCGCGTCAGGCGCCTAGTGTGTAGCGGGATGCCCAGATCGGCGGCCAGGGTGTGTATGGTCGAGCGTGTGATGCCCGTTAGCGCCGAGGCAATTTCAGGCTCGCACAACGCGCCATCTTTGACAATAAAAATATTCTCGCCCGAGCCTTCGGCAACAAAGCCGTCGGTGTCCAGCAAAATGGCTTCATCGTAGCCGTGGTCCTGGGCTTCGGCGTTGGCGATAATTGAGTTGGCGTACGTGCTGGCAACCTTAGCGCGCGGCATCGTAACATTAACGTGCTGGCGCGCGTAAGACGATATCTTGACGCGTATGCCTTGTTTCAATGCTTCTTCGCCCAGATATGCGCCCCACGGCCATGCGGCGATCGCCACGTGCACCTGCGCGCCTTTGGGCGATACGCCCATTTTTTCAGAGCCGTAGAACACAATAGGGCGGATGTAGCACGATTCCAGTTGATTGCGTCGTACGACTTCGCATTGCGCCTCAATGATCGTTTCGCGATCGTAGGGCATGGGCATTTGATAGATATGGGCCGAATTGAACAGGCGTTTGGTATGTTCGTGGAGCTTGAAAATTGCAGTGCCGATGTCGGTGTGGTAGGCGCGTACGCCTTCAAAGACAGACAGGCCGTAGTGCAGGGAGTGCGTCAAGACGTGAGTGGTGGCGTCGCGCCACGGTACAAGTTTGCCGTCATACCAGATAAAACCGTCTCGATCGGACATCGACATAATGCACTCCTGAAATATTACCCTCGTCATTGTAGCAAGCGGGGCGACGCGTGTTGATGGCCTGTTTCGTGGATATTTAACGACACTTCGGGGCTCGACGCTGGGTCAGTTGTCGTGTGCAGGCCATGCTGCGGTAAAATAGCCGGATTATAAAAGCGTGCCCGGGGTGTTCCCGTGTCAGGCGTCTACCACTCTCAATGACTGAATTTACCCTTTCTGATACCCCCGCCACCACGTTTGCCGACTTTGGCCTACATCCAAAAATTCTGCAAGCCGTCGCTGAAACCGGATACACCATCCCCACTCCCATACAAGCTCAGGCCATCCCTATTGTGATGAGCGGACGAGACGTCATGGGAGCCGCGCAAACCGGAACGGGAAAAACGGCGGCATTTACCTTGCCGATATTGCACAGGCTAATGCCTTTCGCCAGCAGCAGTGCATCGCCTGCGCGTCATCCCGTGCGTGCGTTGATCCTGACTCCTACACGCGAGCTGGCTGACCAAGTGTCCGATAACGTAATTCGCTACTGCGAGCCGACGCTTTTGCGTTCGGCCGTGGTGTTCGGCGGTGTCGATATCGGGCCGCAGCGCGACGCTTTGCGGCGCGGCTGCGAGATACTGATAGCCACACCGGGCCGCTTGCTTGATCATGTCGAGCAAAAAAACGTCAACCTGAGCCAGGTTGGCATACTGGTGCTGGACGAAGGCGATCGCATGCTGGATATGGGCTTTTTGCCTGACCTGGATCGTATCATTCGCCTGCTGCCTGCGCAGCGCCAGGGTTTGTTGTTTTCAGCCACCTTCAGCAATGAGATTCGCAAGCTGGGGCGCAGTTTTCTGAACGATCCAGCAGAAATCGAGGTCGCGGCCCGCAATGCGACGGCCGAAAACGTATCGCAGATTGCCTATCCCCTGTCGGGCGACGATAAACGTGCTGCAGTGGTGCATTTAGTCAAGTCGCGCGGGTTGAACCAAGTGATTGTGTTTTCGAACACTAAAATTGGCACAAGTCGGCTGGCTCGCCAGCTAGAGCGCGATGGCGTAAAGGCTGAGTCCATCCATGGCGACAAAAGTCAGCTCGACCGCATGAAGGCGCTTGACGCCTTCAAGGCGGGCGAACTCGAGGTTCTGGTCGCTACCGATGTGGCGGCCCGCGGCCTGGATATCGCGGGCGTACCTTGTGTCATTAATTACGACCTGCCCTACAACGCGGAAGATTATGTGCACCGCATTGGTCGCACGGCGCGCGCTGGGGCGTCGGGCGAGGCAATTGCCTTTTACGCGCCCGACGAAGAGCGTTATCTGTTCGATATTGAAAAATTGATCAAGGCCAAGATTCCGCGCGGGCACTTGGTCCTGCCGCCTTCGGCCCGCGTGGGCGTGGGCAGTCGCGAGCATGTGCATAGTCGTGATCATGCGAGCAACGGTCGTGATCGCGGCCGGCGCGGCGGCTATTCCTCCGGTTTTGGCTCGGCGCCACCGGCAGATGATTTTTTCTCCAGGCCTTATGTGCCCCAGGCTTCGGCCGTTGTGGTCGAAGCCGAGGTCAATCCGTCCAAGGCAACTGCCGCCAGAAAAGGGGTGGGCGTCTTACTGGGCGGAAGGCGCTAGCAAAGAGGCAAGTAGCGGCGGGCCATCTGTTGTTGCCTTGCCTGCTGCGTTTGCTTCGATCTGATCTATAAGGCGCGCAAGGTGCCTGATATGGGGCATCAAGGTGCCGAAAAACCGATGGCCCTGTGTGTTTTGTACCGATACGGTGGGGAAGTTTTCTACGTCTTCATCGCCCAGCATATCGGGGTTTTCTTCGATATCTATCCAAACAAAAATGTGTTGCGGATACTCGCTAGCCAAATGCTGAAAGCCGTCTTCGTATTTTTTGCAGGTATCGCACCATTGCGCGCAGTAGCAGACAATGACCAGGCCTTCAAAGGCCTCGAGTCGTGACGATAGAGCCGATAAATTGTGTAACGGATTAAATACAGGCATGGAAGAATATTGCGTCAAGTTTGACTATGATAGTCATGATAACAACTTTCAAACTCTCACATGGCGATAATAGGCGGTTCCAATCTGCCGATCCAGCGGCAGGCAATCTCGAACCCGCGCGGTTTTGCGGGCATCGGACTGGCTTTCAGGCGAGCCCTGGTTTCTCAATGCCATCCCAAAATGTTACTGGCTATTCTCATGCCGCTACTAATTGCGGTACTGGGGGCGGTTTTATTGCTTTGGGGGTTTTGGACTCCGCTTACGCATTGGCTTGATACGCAGGCCTCAAGTTGGGGCGTACTCAATCATGTCGATCAGTGGATGCTAGCGATTGGGCTTTTTTCCATCAAATTGTATCTGGTTCCCGTGATGGCGGCAGGTATTCTGTTGCCCGTAGCGGGCATTATGGGTCTGGTGATTGCTGCGATTTTTGTAATGCCTATTGTGCTCAGGCATCTGGAGGCGCGCGATTATTCAGGTTTGAAACGGCAGGGTCAGTTCTCTTCTGCGGTCAGCGTCTGGAACGCAATCTGGGTAGGCACGGTTTTTGCCGTGGGCTGGCTGCTGACGATGCCTTTGTGGTTGATTCCGCCATTGGCGTTGGTGTTGCCAGTTTTTTGGTGGGCCTTTGCTTTCAGCGGGATGTTGAAAGTCGATGCCGTGGTTGAGCATGCCAGCCCTCAGGAACGGCGAATATTATGGCGCCGCCACAAGAAGCAATTCTGGCTCATAGGCCTGTGTCTGTCGCTTATCAACCTGTTCCCGCCTGCGTGGATTATCTTGCCTGTGTTTTCCGCGTTGGTGTTTGCCCATTATGGGCTGGAAGCGTTGCGGCAATTGCGTCTGGAATCCATTATCGACGTCTGATTGGTAGTTGGCACTGCGTGTCGTAGCGACCCCATGTTGTAGTGGCATCCCTTGTGGGTGCCATCTTTACAAACAAACAATCTTAGATAGAACGTTCAACTCGCACGCGACGCTGGGCGGCGTCGATGGGTGGCAAACGTGTGTTTGTAAATGCGGACATCCCTTTCTGTGTGCGTGCATCATGAACCACCCACACTTCGTTTTCGCTATCAGTGTGGAAATGGATTAACATCTTTTTCTCTAGAAAGGATTTTTGTATGGGCACCATTAACGCGCCGCGGGTTCGGCTGATTATCATCGGCGATGAAATCCTTTCCGGGCGCCGTGAAGACAAACATTTCGCCAAAATGGTTGAGTTGCTGTCGCAGCGCGGCATGCAGCTGGGCGGGGCCGAGTTTGTATCCGACGATCGCGCGACCATCGCAGGTACCCTGGCGCGCAGTTTTGCCAGCGACGATATTGTGTTTAGTTGCGGTGGAATTGGCGCGACGCCCGACGATCAGACTCGTCAAGCGGCCGCGCAGGCGCTGGGTGTCGGGCTGGCCTTGCACCCTGAGGCGGAGCGTTTGATCGCCGAACGGTGCGCCGATAATGCGCGCCGCGGCTCAGGTAGCGCAGACATGTCGTTGGCTGAAAATCAGCAGCGCCTGCAAATGGGCGTGTTCCCGGTGGGTGCCGAGATCGTGCCTAATCCGTACAACAAAATTCCGGGTTTTTTCATTCGCAATCATACGTTTATGCCAGGTTTTCCCGTCATGGCTTGGCCGATGATGGAATGGACGCTTGACACGCGCTATCGTCAGTGGCATCACCGCATCACGCGGGTGGAGCATTCTTTTCTGGCATTTAAATTGCCCGAGTCGCGGATTACGCCGGCCCTTGAAGCGCTCGAACAGAAATGGCCTGGCGTCAAGGCTTTCAGCCTGCCCAGCATGGGGGAAACTGGCCATCCGCATATCGACCTTGGCGTCAAAGGCGAGCCTGTCGCGGCTGCCGAAGCCTTGGCCTTTTTGCGTCGTGAGGTCCTCAGTGTCGGTGGGTCCCTGACCCCTCCCGAAGAGTAAGCACCGCTTTAGATAGTGTGTGCTTGCTTTGTTTATCGACGATGCTGGCAACCGCCACGGGCGGCGCCTTCCTGAACGGCATGTACGTTTATGTACGTTTCATAGTGGCTCCCCTTGTGGGGGCCATAAAGCATCCCATCTACCTCTTTTACAAAAATTTCACGGTTTGGTGCGTAAAAAAGACTTGCGTCGAAGCCCTGTTTTTTCATATTATGGGATTGTTGCGGCGCGTCAACTGAATATCATGCCTAGATCTCTCGTTTTTACGTCGGCGGCTTTGGCCTCCTCTACAAATGGATCGCCCGTCACAATCCAGGTACTGGAGCGGGCGATGCTGTTGCTGGATGTCCTGGCCAAGCAGGCCGAGCCTGTTGCTTTGAAAGATATTGCCGCCGTAACAGGGCTGCATACCTCCACCACTCATCGGATTTTGAATGATCTGGTGGTGGGGCGCTACGTAGAGCGGGTCGACAGCGGCCTTTACCAATTGGGCATGCGTCTGCTGGAGCTGGGTTCACTGGTCAAGGGGCGTCTGAACGTGCGGGAAGTGGCGTTGGAGCCGATGCGGGAGCTGCACAAAATTACGGGGCAGACCGTTAATTTATCGCTGCAGCAGGGCGATGAGATTGTGTATATCGAGCGTTCCTGGAGTGAGCGTTCTGGAATGCAGGTAGTTCGGGCCATTGGCGGACGGGCGCCGTTGCATCTCACATCAACCGGCAAGCTGTTTCTTTCGACCAGCGACTCACGCCAGGTAAAGGCGTACGCTATGCGCACTGGTCTGGCCGGCACAACGCGCAACAGCATTACACAAATCGAGCAGCTTGAGCGCGACCTGGCGCTGGTGCGACGTCACGGCTATTCGCGTGATAACGAAGAACTCGAACTGGGCGTGCGCTGCATTGCAGCAGGGGTGTACGATGATACCGGCAAATTACAGGCCGGTTTGTCGATTTCGGCCCCCGCCGAACGTATGCGTGATGAATGGATTAGCGTCCTGCAACGCACGGCCGCGCAAATTTCCGAAGCCCTGGGTTACGAAGGGCCGGGTTCGTCTTGATCCAATGGTTTTGGCAGCCACAAAGGCTGTCGTCAGATACATCTCATTTCAAGTTTCCCGAGGTTTTGTTGCATTGCAGCAAATAATGCTTGACAGCGTATTTCATTCATGTAGAATTTCATTTGTGCAGTGCAACAAAGAAGGTTTTCACAGTTAGGTGATTTGCTTAGCCTTCTTCACCCTTAATTTGAACCATTGTTCAATTTATTACGGCCGACAAACATTCGGCATAACGAAGGAAATAATCATGAGCGCAATCCCCCAACAAGTTTTGGCTAGCCAAAAAGCCTCCCTGGACAAATTTCTTGCCGTTCAAGGCACGTTTTTCGGTGGTTTCGAAAAACTCGTCGACTTGAATATCAAAGTGTTGAAAGCGACTATGGACGAAGTAGCTCAAAAGTCGCAGCAAGCCATCGAAGTTAAAGATGCGCAAGAAGCGATGAGCTTTACCTCGGGCCTAGTTCAGCCCAGCGCCGAAAAAGCGTTGGCCTACAGCAAGCATATTTACGACATCGTGTCGGGTGTGCAAGCCGACCTGTCCAAACTGACCGAAGAGCAAATTGCTCAGGGTCAGCATCAAGTCTCCGAAGCCATCGAGCAATTTTCGAAAAATGCCCCCACGGGTTCGGAAAGCGCAGTGGCCTTGCTGAAGTCCACACTGGCTAACGCCGCTAGTGCTTACGAATCAGTTAGCAAAGCTGCCAAGCAGGCTGCTGAAGTTGCTGAATCGAACATCAATGCTGCTACCAACGCAAGCTTCAAGGCTGCGACTGATGCCGCTGATGCCGCCAAAAGCTCGACTCGCGCACGCCGCAACGCTGCTTGAGATTCGGCCGACGCAGTCTTGATTGACATCACTGCGGTCATTATGGCTTAGCAGTGCAGCTGTAGAGTTAAGTGGTAGTAAACCCCGGAGATGGCTTCCGGGGTTTTTTTATCTATTTAGGAATCGAATTCGTTGCTGCCCAGAGTCAGGCGAGTGCCCGCACGCATTCTTCTATCAGCGCCGGACCGCGATAGATCAGGCCCGTATAGAGTTGCACCGCATTGGCGCCCGCGGCAATTTTTTCTTGAGCCTGCTGGCCCGTGGTAATGCCTCCCACGCCAATAATGGCCACTGTATTTCCCAATTGCTGCTTGAGGCGCGTAATTACGGCGAGCGATAGTGCGTGAACCGGGGGACCTGACAAGCCGCCTGCCTCGTGCGCATGGGGCAAGCCCTGGACAGCCTTGCGCGATAGGGTGGTGTTGGTGGCGATCACGCCATCGATTCCGTAGCGAGGCAAGGCGTCTGCAATCACGTCGATCTGTTCGGTGCTTAGATCTGGCGCAATTTTAACGACCAGCGGCACGAGACGTCCGTGTTGATCGGCCAGCGCCTTGCGCCTTTCCTGCAAGGGCCCCAGCAGGCCAGCCAACTCATCTTGTCCTTGCAAACTGCGTAGCTCGCGGGTGTTGGGCGAGGAAATATTCACGGTAATGTAGTCGGCATGAGGATAGACCCCCTCGAGCCCCAGCAGATAATCGTCGACCGCTAGATTTATGGGTGTGTCGGCGTTCTTCCCAATATTTAGCCCCAGAATTCCACCTTGGGCGCGCCACTGGCTGCCTTTGACATTCTCGATAAATGTGGCCAGGCCGTTATTGTTAAAGCCCAGACGGTTGATAAGAGCTTGGGCGCGCGGCAGCCGATACATGCGCGGCTTGGGGTTACCGGGTTGGGGCTTGGGCGTGACGGTTCCCACTTCGATGAAACCGAAACCCAGATTTCCCAGCGCGTCGATATGGGAGCCATTTTTGTCTAGGCCGGCTGCCAGGCCCACAGGATTTCGTAAGGTCAATCCCATCAGATGAGTTGGCTGATGGGGCTGTGCGTGGAGAAGTGCACGGGTCAGACGGCAGTCGTAGGCTTTTTGCAGCGAGCGCAGCGTTAGTTCGTGCGCTGATTCAGCGTCCAGTGAAAACAAAGCCGGGCGAGCCAGCGAATACGAATTGAATAAGATTGACATGTACGAGGCTAACGGCCTGGCGGCTCTTCGAAGTGGCTTTGCTGAAAGCGGATGTGTGTTTTACGGTTGGGCTTGGTCGTTCATGTCGGACCAACTCCCTTGTTGCAGAATCTGGCTGGGTTTGAATTGCGACTTGTAAGCCATTTTACGGCTTTCACCGATCCAGTATCCCAGGTACAGCCAGGGCAACCCCATTTCTTTGCAATGTTCGATTTGCCAGAGTATGCCGTAGATACCCAGGCTGCCTTTGGCGGCGGGGTCGAAAAAAGTATAGACCGACGACAAGCCGCTTTCCAGACGATCTATCATCGACACCATTTGGAGCACTCCCGCCGGAGAGCGAAACTCGACCAGATACGAGTCGATTCGACTGGTTAGCAGAAATTGCGTGTATTGACCCTGGCTGTCTTCGTCCATGCCGGCTCCAGCGTGGCGGCCCGCCTGGTAGCGGCGGTACAGATCAAAGTGTTCGGCCTCCCAGTGCAATGCCATGGCACGGCTTTGCAGATTGTGGTGATGGTTCCATACTTTGCGCTGCGTGCGGCTGGG
>JBDTLC010000150.1:0-3777 GCA_039935015.1 Paralcaligenes sp.
TTGTGTTCACCACTTAGATTCCAGTCGATGGTGCCGATAGTTTGCCCGTTGTGAACCACGGTGAATGAGTCGGTTTCGGCATCGGCTTGCCATGCACCGTGGCCGCCGAAGCGGACCAGCGGCGTCCAGCATCCGCGCTCGAGCACGCGGTCGATGGCTACGCTGCCGTCCGGAGCCACAATGCACCCTTGTGCGGGGATGGTGCGCACCAGATGATGGAATTGGGTTTCGATAGCCGGCAGATCGGGAAAGATATCGGCGTGATCGTATTCCAGATTATTTAAAATGGCGGTACGAGGACGGTAATGAACGAATTTAGAGCGTTTATCAAAAAACGCTGTGTCGTATTCGTCGGCCTCGATGACAAACAGTGATTGCCCTGGTCGGTAGCGAGCCGACACTTTAAGGTCGCGGGCGATGCCGCCTATTAAGAAGTTGGGAGCCCGGCCGGCGTGTTCCAGTATCCAGGCCAGCATGGCGCTGGTGGTCGTTTTGCCGTGGGTGCCGGCCACGGCCAGAACGTGCTGGCCGCGCAAGATATGGTCGCCCAGCCACTGCGGCCCAGATGTGTAGGGCAGCCCTTGATTCAGGATGGCTTCCATTAAGGGGTTGCCGCGCGTGACAACGTTGCCAATAATGAACAGGTCGGGTTGCAACTGGATTTGCTCGGTGCCAAAGCCTTCAATAAGTTTGATGCCTTGTTCTTCAAGCTGCGTGCTCATGGGGGGGTAGACGCCGGCATCACAGCCGGTCACGGTGTGGCCCGCCGCGCGGGCGATAAGTGCCAGGCCGCCCATGAATGTGCCGCAAATCCCTAGGATATGTAGGTGCATAGAAACTCTCCAGCAGCCATTGTAAAGGCAGCGCCTCAGGGCTGCTGCCCTGGGTTCGCGCGATGCTATGATTACTTGTCGGCAATCACCACATAAATGGATCATCATGAAACGGCGAGCTTTTTTACGCCACGCAACGTTATGGACGGGTGCTGCGTGCGTCGCTGCGCCTTATTGGGCACGGGCTGACGATTTTGGTTCTATCCCTCTGTTTGATCGAACGTTTCCCGACCCGCAAGGCGGCTCTCACTCTATGTCACGGTGGCTGGGCAAACCACTGGTCATGAATTTCTGGGCCACTTGGTGCCCGCCTTGCGTCAAGGAAATGCCCGACCTAGACGCTTTGCATAAAAAATACCCGGCCGTGCAGTTTCTGGGAATGGGTGTGGATACCGCCAGTAATATTCGCAGTTTTATCCAGAAAACCCAGGTTTCCTACCCTTTACTGGTGGTGGGCCACGACGGCATACAATTAATGCGCGACTTGGGTAATCAGGTCGGCGGGCTGCCTTTTACGGTGGTTTTCAACGCCAAAGGGCAACCCATTCATCGTGTTCTGGGTGAGGTCAAACCGGCTCAATTCGAGCCGATCGTGCAAGGCTTGACGGCTTAGTTTTTTACCTCTATCCATCTGTGGCGATTTTGTAAATCATGCGTGTTTAATGGACAAATAGCGGTTTTTAGCGTAAAAAGCGTTCTATCGAATAGAGAGCTCACAGGCTATGACGCAACAAATCCTGGTTTTGCACGGACCCAACCTTAATTTGCTTGGAACGCGTGAACCCGAGGTCTATGGCCGGCAGACGCTAGACGATATAAACGCCAATCTGCAGCAAATCGCCGCGCAAGCTGGGGCGGCCTGCAGCGTGTTCCAGAGCAATCATGAAGGCGAACTCGTTGATCGCATTCAGAAGGCTGGCCACGACAAAATCGATTTTATTATTATCAATGCGGCGGCGTACACTCACACCAGCATTGCCTTGCGAGATGCCTTGGCAGCCGTGGCAATTCCATTTGTTGAAGTGCATTTGTCCAATGTCTATAAGCGTGAATCGTTTCGCCATCATTCGTATTTGTCCGATACGGCGCGAGCCGTGATAGCGGGATTGGGCGCGTTTGGGTACGAAGCGGCATTGCGCTACGTCTTAAGCAGTTAGCGGCCGCCAGGCACAGACAGCCTGTTTTTTACTTATTTAATGTTTGCTTTCGCAGATTTATTGCGTGAAGCCATGTCATGGGAAGCTTGTATGGACCTGAGAAAACTGAAAACCCTGATCGACCTGGTGGCCGAATCAGGCATCGCCGAGTTGGAGATTACCGAAGGCGAGGGCAAGGTCAGAATCGTTAAATTTTCGCAAACCTTGCAACCAGTGCCTTTGAACTACGCGGCGCCTGTTGCGGCCGCTGCTCAGCCGGCAGCTCCGCAAGCGCCGGCCGCCCCGGTGGGGCACCAGGTCAAGGCGCCGATGGTGGGAACGTTCTACCGTTCGCCCACCCCCGGTGCGTCGGCCTTTGTCGAGTTAGGGCAAAGCGTCAAAGAGGGCGAGCCCTTGTGCATTATCGAAGCCATGAAGCTTCTGAACGAGATCGAGGCCGACAAATCGGGCGTGATCACCGAAATTCTGGTTGAAAACGGCGAACCTGTTGAATATGGTCAACCCTTGTTTGTAATTGGCTAAACCGATGTTTGAAAAAATTCTTATTGCCAATCGCGGCGAAATTGCCTTGCGCATACAGCGCGCCTGCCGCGAACTGGGTGTTAAAACGGTGGTGGTGCATTCCGAGGCCGATCGCGACGCGATGTATGTGCATCTGGCCGACGAGTCGGTATGCATAGGGCCGCCGGCTGCGCGCGACAGTTATCTGAACATGCCGGCCCTGATCTCCGCGGCCGAAGTGACTGATGCCGAGGCGATTCATCCGGGTTACGGGTTTTTGGCTGAAAACGCCGATTTTGCCGACCGGGTTGAAAAAAGCGGCTTTGTGTTTATTGGCCCCAGCCCTGCGTCCATACGCATGATGGGCGACAAGGTCAGCGCCAAGCACGCCATGATCGAGGCGGGTGTGCCCGTCGTGCCCGGATCGGCGGACGCCTTGCCCGACGATCCGCAGGAAATTCTGCGTATTGGGCGTGAGGTGGGCTACCCGGTCATTATCAAGGCGTCGGGGGGCGGAGGCGGCCGCGGCATGCGGGTGGTGTACACCGAAGCGGCCCTGCTTAACGCCGTGACCATGACGCGCGCCGAAGCGGGCGCCGCTTTTAACAACCCTGAAGTCTATATGGAGAAGTTCCTCGAGAACCCGCGCCATATCGAAATTCAGATATTGGCCGATGGTGGGCGTAATTCCATTTGGCTGGGCGATCGCGATTGTTCTATGCAGCGACGCCACCAGAAGGTGATCGAGGAAGCGCCTGCGCCGGGTATTGCGCGGCGACTTATTGAACGTATAGGCGAACGATGCGCCGAGGCCTGTCGCAAGATTGGCTATCGCAGCGCGGGGACCTTCGAGTTTCTGTTTGAGAATGACGAATTCTATTTTATTGAAATGAACACCCGGATCCAGGTCGAGCATACCGTTACTGAAATGGTCACCGGTATCGATCTGGTGCAACAACAGATCCGGATTGCCGCGGGCGAGAAGTTCCTTTTGCGCCAACGCGACATCCAGATCCGCGGGCACGCCTTAGAATGCCGCATCAATGCAGAAGATCCGTTCAATTTCACCCCTAGTCCAGGGCGCATCACCAATTGGCATGTTCCTGGCGGCCCGGGTGTGCGCATGGATTCCCACGTGTTTACCGATTACGTCGTGCCACCCAATTACGATTCGATGATTGCCAAGTTGATTACCTATGGCGATACGCGCGAGCAGGCCATTGCGCGAATGGAAATTGCCTTGTCGGAAATGGTGGTGGAAGGTATAAAAACCAATATTCCTTTGC
>JBDTLC010000151.1:0-8443 GCA_039935015.1 Paralcaligenes sp.
GGGAAAATTGCAAAATCCATATTTGCTGTGCCCGGTGTATCGGAAGGCGAGGTCAGCACCGTGAAAATGCAGGGATCCGGGTGATCGTAGCTGATAGAGCCTACGGTATTGAAGCGGCGCAAATCATATTTATACGGGACATGGGTGCCATGCCAGGCGACCACATCCAAAGGCGAATGGTCGATATGGGTACGCCAGAACCCTCCGGTGAATTTCGCGAAAAGCGTGAAATCGCCATCAATGTCTTCATACCAGGCAACGGGAGACTGAAAGTCGCGCGCGTTGGCCAGCCCGTTCGATCCGATGGGGCCAAGTTCGGGCAGGCGCATGGCCGCCCCGAAGTTCTCCAGCAAATAGCCGCGAGCGGTGGCGTCGATCAGCTCGACGCGAAAGCGCACGCCGCGTGGAATAACCGCAATTTCACAAGGCTCGATATCGATCAGCCCCAATTCAGTAGCCAAACGCAAACGGCCTTCCTGCGGGACGATCAACATTTCGCCATCGGCGTTGTAGAAGCAACTGGTGGTCATGGATTGGTTGGCCGCGTACAGATTGATGCTGACGCCTGCTTGTTCATCGGCCCCGCCATGGCCGGCCCAGGTGTGTATGCCGTGGATGAAATCGGTGGCTTGTACGGGCGCAGGCTGTGGATCCCAACGCAGCAGGTTGGGCGTAACGGGGTCATTGCCGAAGGCATTGAGCCAATCGGCAATTCCCTCGTAGGGTTCAAACGGTCGCTGCGCGGCGGCTGGCCGGATCCGATATAGCCAAGAGCGACGGTTATCGGCGCGTGGCGCTGTAAATGCCGTGCCCGACAACTGTTCGGCGTAAAGCCCGTAGGGACATACCTGGGGCGAATTGCGGCCCAAAGGCAGGGCACCAGGCAACGCCTCGGTGGCTAGTTGATTGCCGAATCCGGTTTGATATTGGAGGGTACTCATGCGGCTAAATTCCTTTGGGCTCTGGGTGGGTCGATTGCACGAGGAAGAGTCGTTATCAGCCGTCGTCGACGACCGTGTCGCGCGCTTTTTGCAGCGCATCACCAATCACCTCCATATCGCCGATATGATTGGCCAGAAGCAGAACCAGTGCCGCATTCATGGCGTGGCTTTGTTCTGTGCTGAGGTCGCGATGTGCGTGGATAAGGTGCTCGTAAAAATCATCGGGAACGGCGAAATTGCTTTGTGTATTTAGCGTAGTCATGATGGGGCTAGCCTTGACGGATACCGGCCGCCCGTAGCAGGGCGGCCTGAATGTCTTGCATTTTGCAGCGCCGCCAGCGCGCAGCCAGGTGTTGGTCGGGTCGAATCAAGACGCAGGTTTCATCGCGAGCATCGTAACGTTTGGCCAGTAGCGATTGATGATCTACCACGGTCTGGAATCCGAAGGGGAGAGGAAACTTAGAGGTGTCGGGGCCAAGGATGAGCACAACCTTCGGATTGAGCGCATTGGACTGCCATTGACTCAGCTCTTGCAAAATAGCGGTTTGCGGCAACTGCGCCAGGCAAAACACCGCCAGCACGAACCGCCCGTCCAGTTGTCCAAGCCACCAGTCCTCGCCGTTTCGTGTGCGTATAGGGGCGTCGGGCGCGACGGCGCCCAGAGGCAACAAGGTGGCGAAGCTATCGACATCGGGTGTATTGAGTGTCGAATCGGTGTAGCAGGTCGGGCTCGACAGACGGCCACTATTGACGAGCTTGCGGGCAAATTCAAACCGCTTGGCCAGTTTTAATACCGTATTTCTAAATAGCAGACTTATGTCGCTTTTGGGTGTAATAAAGTCGGTCGACCGCGACGAGTGCAGGATGTTCTCGTTGGCAGCCTGGCCGCGCTCTACGTTGTAAGTATCGAGCAACGCGTCTGGTGCCAGGCCTTGCGTGACTAAGTGCAATTTCCAGGCCAGATTGTCAGCGTCCTGCACGCCGCTGTTGGCGCCGCGAGCACCGAAAGGAGAGACTCGATGGGCGGCATCGCCGGCAAACAATATGCGACCGTGTCGCAATTCGTCTATACGCCCACAAGCGAAGGTGTAAATGCTGACCCATTCGAGCTCAAATTTGGCATCGGGCCCGAGCATGGCCTTGATGCGTGGCAGCACATTTTCCGGTTTGGCCTCTTTCACCGGATCGGCGTTCCATCCTAATTGAAAGTCGATGCGCCAGACATTGTCGGGTTGGCTATGCAGCAAGGCTGACTGATTGGGATGGAAGGGGGGATCAAACCAGAACCAGCGTTCGGTTGGGAAGTCGGCCTGCATTTTGACATCGGCTATCAGGAAGTGGTCGTGAAAAACCTGGCCGTGAGTTTCTTCCCCAACCATCTTCCGGATCGGTGAGCGCGAACCATCGCAGGCGATAAGCCAGTCGGTGCGCAGGCAATAGCGGCCGTCGGGTGTTTCCACGGTAAGCTCCACGCCGTCGCCCAGATCGGTGACGGCTACGGCCCGATGCCTCCAGCGTAATTCTATGTTGGGATGCTGCGCGGCGTGTTCGTATAGAAAGCCTTCGCAGTAATACTGCTGCAGGTTAATAAAGGCTGGCCGTCTATGGTCAGGTTCTGGCAGTAGGTCGAAGCGCCAGACTTCTTCACCTTTAAAGAAAACCTTGCCGACATTCCACGAAACCCCCTTGTCGACCATGTTTTGGCCTACGCCCAGGCGATCCCATATGTCTAATGTGCGTTTGGCAAAGCAGATGGCGCGTGAGCCGGTAGAGAGGCGGTAGTCGTCATCAATCACCACCACCTTGCTGCCTCGGCGGGCCAGATCAAGGGCCATGCTCAGACCGACAGGGCCCGCCCCGACGACTACAATCGAATGGCGGTTTTTCGCCTGCGCGGACTGTGGCCGATACGTGAACTCCAGCGACTGATAATCAATGTCTCCCACACTGACGCTCCCGTGATTCGGAAATGAAAACACCCGCGAGGGGTGCCGCTACACAGCAGGGTAGGGCCTAGTTGCCTTCCAGCTGCTTCCACATTTCAATGTCGCGCTCGGCTGTCCAGATACGAGGATCTTCGTAGCCTGTGGCCTCATCGTAGGCGCGTGAGACATCGAAAGGCATACAGTGATCGAAGATGACCCACTTGGCGTAGCGAGGCTTCATGAAGTCGTAGGTTTCACGGTAAATTGCTTTCAGATTCTTGCCGTCGGCCACGCCGTTGTTAACACAGGAATACAGGTCGGTCAGAAAAGCGCGTGTGCCGGCCAGTCCTTTGCGTACTTCTTCGGCTGAGGTCAGAGAAGGCCCACGGCCGGGCACCATTTTTTCGGCGTTGAATTCGGCCAGGGTATCCAAGGTGTGAGGCCATTCGCGGAAGTAGCAGTCGCCGGCGTACGGGGTAGATTGGTATTCCACCAGGTCGCCCGCGAACAGGATTTTTTGTTCAGGCAGCCAGGCAATCGTGTCGCCTTTGGTATGGCCGCGTCCCACTTGCATGATATGGACTTCCAGATTGCCCAAGTTGACCGTCATTTCGCCGTCAAAGGTTATAGTCGGCCAGGTCAGGCCGGGGGGTATCGATTCGACGTTGCGAAACAGACGTGGAAAGCGGGCGATTTCGCTGGCCTTATCCTGTTCGCCGCGCTCGACGATCAGGTCGTATGTGTCGCGGCTGGCCAAAATCTCTTGTGCGTTATAGGCTGAAGCACCGAAGACGCGGACGGCGTGATAGTGCGAGAGCAATATGTATTTGATGGGTTTGTCGGTGACTTCCCGGATACGCCGGATGACGTCTTGCGCCATGACGGGGGTGGCCTGCGTGTCGATCACCATGACGGCATCGTCGCCGATGATGATGCCCGTGTTGGGATCACCCTCGGCCGTATAGGCATAGGCGTTATCGGACAGTTTGTCGAACGACACGACTTTGTCGTCCATGTCGGCGTGTGAGGCGAATTGTTTGGTCATATGGTGGGCTCCTGTAGTAAAAGAATATAGTCGGTAATTCGCTTTTATGCAATGCGTTCGTCATAGACGAATTAAAGCCGAACGGCTAACTACGTTGGCATTTAGGACAGTAGTAGGTAGCGCGCTGTCCCTGAACGATGCGGCGTATTGGCGTCTGGCAAGCCCGACAGGGCTGGCCGGCGCGGTCGTAGACCGCGGCATGCAGTTCGAAATAGGCACCTGGGCTGCCGCTCGCGTTGACATAATCACGCAATGTGCTGCCCCCGCTTGCCAGTGCCTCTGTCAGCGTTTCCTGAATTGAGTTGAAAAGACGCGTGCAGCGTGCAAGCGATAGATCACCTGCACGTGTTCGCGGATTGATGCGGGCCCGAAATAGCGCTTCTGAGGCGTAGATATTGCCCACCCCGACGACAGCGTGGCCGGCCAACAGCGCCTGTTTGATCGACAGCGTTTTCCCCTGCAACTGGCGACGCAACCACTGGGGGGTGAACAGCGGATCGAACGGTTCTATGCCCAGCGCAGCCAGTAGCGGATGCGTCGCAACCAGCCCGTCTGTGGCGTTGTGCCACAAGATAGCGCCAAAGCGGCGCGGATCGTGCAGGAGAAAGCGGGCACTGCCAAACAGCCATTCGGCATGGTCGTGCTTGCGTCGCGGCTCGTCCATGGCAACGCGGCGCAACGACCCTGACATTCCCAGATGAACGATCTGCGTGCCGCGTTCGAACTCTATCAGCAGGTATTTGCCGCGGCGCCCGCAACTCAGCACCACTTGCCCGTTGACCTGGTCGGGCAGATCGCGCGGTACCGGCCAGCGCATACGCGACTCATGAACAATGAACCGAGTCAAGACCTGCCCGGTCATAACCGTCGCAATTCCGCGACGCGTCGTTTCAACTTCTGGTAGTTCAGGCATAAGGGGGTGCTAACATCTGTCTAACTTTACACGGATCTTCGTTATTTTGCTCTCTTTTGTGAGCGAAACGACAGTGGTATTAATGAATGAAACTATCGATCTCTTTGTCTTCAGCAGCGCTGGCGGGTTTATGCCTGCTCGTTTCCGTCGCTGCCCATGCCCGCCAGGCTGAGAAAGCACACGAACAAACCGAGTTGATCCATTTGCGCAATGGTAAGCTGCCCGACATCAGTCTGACGGCCGACATCATGTATCGCATTCTGGCGGCTGAAATCGGTGCGCGCGCGGGCCAATATGATCTGGCCAGTCAGACCTTTCTCGATCTTGCCAAGGATACCTCCGATCCACGGCTGGCCAAACGTGCGTTTCAATTTTCGATGGCCGATCGGAATATAACCCGCGCGCTGGCTGCGGCGCGAGAGTGGGCGCAATTGGCACCCAACGATCCCGAAGCGGTTGCGGCTTCTCTGGCTCTGGCCGCCTCCAATGGCCAGACGACGGGCCTGGCTGGAGCGCTCTGGACACGTATCGACAAGGCTCAGAACAAGGAAGTGGCCATTGCCCAGGCTGCCGCGGTTGTGAGCAAAATGACCGATAAAAAAATGGCGCTGGAGGTATTGGACCGCGCCTTGCACGACCCTGTGCGGTCGTTGCCTATGGCTCATATGGCCTTGGCCGATGCGGCCTGGGCAGCCGGCGAGCCTAACCGCGCCTTGTCTGAAGCGCAGCAGGCGCTGGCGCTTGATGAAGATTCCGAACTGGCCGCCCAGCGCGTCCTCGAGTACGGGTTGAAGGTCGATCCGGGCGCGGCGATTAATGCGGCGCGAGTGTTTTCCGAAAAACATCCCGATGCGCGCAAGTTGCAGCTTATGCTGGTTGGCCGGCTGACCGACCGCAAAGATTTCGACGGTGCGCTGGATCTGGTCAAGAAAATGCGCGATAGCGCACCAGAAGATTTCGACCTGCTTTATACCGAGGCGGAGGTCAATTTTCGTGCGCAGCGTTATAGCCAGGCCAAGGCCTTGCTCAACGAATATATCAGCGTGCAGACTCAGCGCCGGCAGTCTCTTAACGACAACGTTACGAACGCGGCAGCCGACGCGTCCGACGCCCGTCTGTTGCTGGTACAGATTGCCGAAAAGCAAGGGCATTTGAACGAGGCCATCGTGCAGCTGGGCCTGATCGACGACCCGACTCTGCTCTTTCAGGCACGTATTCATCAGGCGGTGCTGCAGGCTCGTCTGGGCAATCTGTCTACGGCGCGCAGTACCATTGCTGCGCTCAAGCCAGATGGCGATCACCAGCGCGCCGTTATTGCCCTTACTTTGTCCGCTATCTACCGCGATGCCGGGCGTACCGATTGGGCCACCGAAGAATTGGTCAAGGCTAATAAAGCCATGCCCGATACCAGCGAGATCATGTACGATCTGGGGATGCTGTATGAGCGCCAGGGCAAGTTCGATGAATTCGAAAAACTCATGCAGCGTGTGATCCAGGTCGACCCAAAGAATGCAAATGCCTATAACTCGCTAGGCTATACCTATGTCGATCAGAACATCAGGTTGGACGAAGCACAAAACCTGCTCGACCAGGCGTTGGAGCTCGAGCCCGATAATCCGTTCATTCTGGACAGTGTGGGCTGGTATCTCTATCGCACCGGCGACAATCGTGCGGCGCTTGATTATCTGCAGCGATCTTACGATCAGCTCGGGTCAGCCGATGTAGCGGCTCATTTGGGCGAGGTGCTTTGGAAGCTCAAGCGCCGCGACGAAGCTAAAAAAATATGGCGCGCGGGTTTACTGAAAGATCCGAAAAATGAAGCACTCCTCGGCACTCTGAAACGTTTCGGCATAAAGCTGTAAGGCGGCTGTGTCATGGCAAGAGTCTTGTTTGATCGCTGTCGCCTTTACCTGGTCGCAAGCCTGGTTTGCTTGCTGGCAGCCTGCGCGACACCGCAGCGCATCGGTGGTGGCGGCTCGGGTCACGCCTTTGAACGCGCTGGGCGCTTCGCAGTCAGTGTGGTGCACGACAACGGCAAGCAAGAAGCAGTTCAAGGCGGTTTTGCATGGCGCGATGATGGCCAGACGTTGCGTCTGGACTTGGCCAACCCTCTAGGCAGCATTCTTGCGCGTGTCGAAGTCAGTCCGGGCTATTCCGTACTGACGCGCGCCGACGGCTCTCAGGAGCGGGCTTCCGATCCCGATGGCCTGGTCGAACAAGTGATGGGTAGCGTCATTCCAGTCGTGGGCCTGCGCGATTGGCTGCAAGGCAAGGTGGGCCGGGCGCCAGTTCAGGCACTGATGAAAAATCCGCAAGGCCAGATTGTCAGCTTTGAACAGAATGGGTGGCGGGCGGTGCTGTCGCGGTACGACGCGGTGGGCCCACGACTGTTGCAGATTAATCGCAACGATCGCAATCAGCGCATTAGCGTGCGTCTGGTCATTGATGGCTAGAGGTAACCTTGGCACTCTACGACGTTCCTGCTCCCGCCAAGATTAATCTGTTCCTGCATGTGGTCGGCCAGCGTGATGACGGCTACCACTTGTTGCAAACCGCGTTCCGCTTTATTGATTTGTGCGATACCTTGCATTTCGACCGGCGTAGCGATGGACAGATTGTTTGCGAGGGGTCGCCGCCTGGTTTGGCCCATGAAGACGATTTGGTAGTGCGCGCGGCCCGAGCGCTGCAAAGCGCCACCGGCACCTCTTGCGGCGCACAGATTCGTTATCAAAAAACGATCCCGTCGGGCGCGGGTCTGGGCGGTGGCTCCAGCGACGCAGCCAGCACGCTATTGGCCTTGAATCGTTTATGGCAGACCGGCCTGGACCGACGTGCGCTGATGGAACTGGCCTTACCGTTGGGGGCTGATGTACCTGTGTTTATATACGGTCAGCCGGCGTTCGCCCAAGGGGTCGGTGAACGATTGTCGCCTTTATCATTGCCGCCGTGCTCTTATGTCGTCATTCAGCCGTCTCAGCCGGTGCCTACCGCGGGAGTATTTTCGGCCCCTGAATTGACAAGAAATACGCCCTCAATCATAATGTCGGTCTTCGTTGATTGGCAGAGAGTTCATGCGCAGGAAATTGGCGCCTTGGCCGCTGCGGCAGGGGGTGTGGTTCACAACCCCGCCGAAGGCGCAACCAGCAACCCATATTTCGGCCGTAACGATTTGGAGCCAGTGGTTTGTAGCAGGTATGCCCGTGTGCGCGAGACCGCCTTGTGGTTGAAACGACAGGGTATCCATGCTCGAATGACCGGTTCAGGCGGATGCTTTTTCATAGAGTGTGCAACGCTTGAACAAGCCCGCCTGTGTCAGCAGGAAATAATCGTTAAAATGCCTGGTTTTGAAAACGGGCAGACGGCGATGGTCGAGAATACGTGGGCTTGCTCGGGTTTGTTCGACCATCCGTTGCGACACTGGATACGCAGTTAATTGGGGAATCGCCAAGCTGGTTAAGGCACTGGATTTTGATTCCAGCATGCGAAGGTTCGAATCCTTCTTCCCCAGCCATTTTCTTGGCCCGATGGGCTTGCTTTAACATACCAAGCTGTTGAGTCGGCCTCGAGTGGGGTGCTGGTCAACAGCTTTGTTGTTTCACGCTACGGGATCTCTACCTTT
>JBDTLC010000152.1:0-16198 GCA_039935015.1 Paralcaligenes sp.
GAAGTCCGCGTCCCCAAAGACGGCGAACGCTATTTTGCGCTGGTCAAGGTCGACAAGGTCAACGGCATGCAGCCCGAGGCCATCAAGCACCGCATCATGTTTGAGAATCTGACACCGCTGCATCCGAACCAGCCCATGATTCTGGAACGCGACATGAAGGGCGAGGAAAACGTTACGGGTCGTATTCTCGATATTTTCGCGCCTATAGGCAAAGGCCAACGGGCGCTTATCGTATCAAGCCCGAAGTCGGGTAAAACCGTTATTACCCAGCATATTGCGCACGCCATTGCGGCCAATTATCCCGAAGCCGTGCTGATCGTACTGCTGGTCGATGAACGCCCCGAAGAAGTCACTGACATGCAGCGCACAGTGCGTGGTGAAGTTGTGGCTTCCACTTTCGACGAACCCGCCACACGCCATGTACAGGTCGCCGAGATGGTGATCGAAAAAGCAAAGCGGCTGGTCGAACTGAAAAAAGACGTGGTTATTGTGCTCGACTCCATTACGCGGCTGGCGCGCGCCTACAACACCGTTGTGCCCGCCTCGGGCAAGGTGCTTACGGGTGGCGTAGATGCCAATGCATTGCAGCGCCCCAAACGCTTTTTCGGAGCGGCACGCAATATCGAAGAGGGTGGGTCGCTCACGATCATTGGTACGGCGCTGGTCGAGACTGGCAGCCGCATGGACGAAGTCATCTATGAAGAGTTCAAAGGCACGGGCAACTCCGAACTGCACCTAGAGCGCCGTCTGGCCGAGAAACGCGTCTACCCTGCCATCAATTTGAACAAATCGGGCACCCGTCGCGAAGAACTCTTGATCAAGCCCGAGCTTCTGCAAAAAATCTGGGTGCTGCGCAAGTTTATCCACGACATGGACGAAGTCGAAGCGATGGAGTTCATTCTCGACAAAATTCGCGCCACCAAAAACAATGCCGAATTCTTCGACATGATGAAAAAATAGTCACGCAAACGTGGGCTATTCTCGTTCCTGGGATACTTGCCTGCGAAGCGCGCGGCGAATTCGCGTCTGCCATTTTCTGTCAATGCAACGACTGGCAGACACTCTTCCTACCTAGCCGAGCAGGTTGCACCTCGGTACGCACCTGTAGAGCGCGCTCAGATGAACCTACCCACGCTGAATCATTTCCTGGATCAAATTAAAGTACGCGATCCCCATCAGCCCGAATTCATGCAGGCCGTAAAAGAAGTGATGAACAGCCTGTGGCCCTTCATTGAACAGCACCCACGTTACGCCCAGCAAGGCCTGCTATACCGTCTAATTGAGCCCGAACGCGTAATCCAATTTCGCATCTCCTGGGTCGACGACCACGGTCAGGTGCAAACTAACCGGGGCTTTCGCGTCCAGCACAGTTCGGCCATCGGACCATTCAAGGGTGGCATGCGCTTTCATCCGTCGGTGAATTTGTCCATACTCAAATTTCTGGCCTTCGAGCAGACTTTCAAAAACGCCCTTACGACGCTACCCATGGGAGGCGGTAAAGGCGGCTCTGATTTCGACCCAAAAGGCAAATCCGACGGCGAAGTCATGCGTTTTTGCCAGGCTCTCATCACGGAACTCTATCGACATCTGGGCCCCGACACGGACGTCCCGGCGGGCGATATCGGTGTGGGCGGCCGTGAAATCGGCTTCATGGCGGGGATGATGAAAAAGCTGTCTAATTCTACCGCCTGCGTATTTACCGGCAAGGGAATCATATTGGGCGGTAGCCTTATCCGCCCCGAAGCCACTGGCTACGGCACCGTCTATTTCGCCGAAGAAATGCTCAAACGCTCAGGCCAATCTATCGCTGGCCTGAGCGTATCGGTATCGGGGTCAGGCAATGTCGCTCAATACGCCATCGAGAAATGCATACAGTTGGGCGCCAAAGTCGTTACCGTGTCAGATTCGCACGGGACGGCCGTCGACCCAACCGGCTTTAATGCCGAAAAGCTGGCAGCCTTGATCGAGGTCAAGAACGAGAAACGCGGACGCGTGCAAACCTACGCCGAATTGTTCAAATTAAGGTACGAAGCAGGCAAACGTCCCTGGCATGTGCCGGTCGACGTAGCACTACCTTGTGCCACCCAAAACGAACTGGAGCTTGAAGACGCGTGCACGCTTATCAGGAATGGTGTGCGCTGCGTCGCGGAGGGCGCCAACATGCCTACAAACCAGGAGGCCGCCGCCGCATTCATCGACGCCAAGGTTTTGTATGCACCCGGCAAAGCCAGCAATGCCGGCGGCGTTGCCGTGTCAGGTCTGGAGATGACCCAGAACGCCGAACGTCTGCACTGGACGCGCGAAGAGGTGGACAACAAACTACATGCCATCATGCGTCATATCCACGAAGACTGTGTCGTCCATGGCACCCACGGCGCCCACGTGAACTATTTGCACGGTGCGAACATTGCCGGCTTCGTCAAAGTGGCGGACGCCATGCTGCACCAAGGCATAACCTGACTCCTCCACGCTGAATCTAGTGGCTGGGCCCTGCTGGGGCCTTTTCCACAACGTGGCTTATCTCTTTGATTTTTGGATCGTTCCAATTGCCATTAATTTGATACTGCACAGTCATCGCCCGGGCTAGCGGTGTCTTCAATATCCACTGGGTCAGAAACGCCCCAAGCCCAATGATCGGATTAATGGCAATGCCCGCAGCAAGGGCCGCGCCGCTGACATCCAGGTTGGGCACCACAACCGCCTGTAAATCCAGCAGTTCGTCATTCAGATTGACATCACCTCCCAAAACTATCGTACCGGCCGGTCCAATGACACGATAGTTCTGCGTATTCATGACGCCGCGTTTGATCTGCACCGATCCGCGCAAGTTATCGTACGGAAACCCATTCTTCGTCCAGGCAGCAGGGTTCGCATTAAAGGTCGCCAGACGTTGCACCGATTGAAGCGAAAGCAGCTCAAGCAAGCGCGCCGAACGAGAATTGAGATTACTGAACCGGCCGTTTTGCAAAGTGAAATCCATATGCCCACTTAAATCAGATACTTTGTATTTCCAGGGCAGGTTATGCCAATCGAATTGACCTTTTATCGAACCTTTTCCGCCTAACATTACATTCTTATAGCCTATCTGATCCATATAGGCTCCCATGTTCTCGGTGGTCAGTTCGGCGTCCAGCGTCAAGCCTCTATCGGGCCCCTTCAAACGCCAAACGCCGCTGCCGCTTAACTGCGTAGAAGCGCCCGTCAAGTGCAACGTGTTGAGCTTCCATATCGTGCCGCGCGACTCATTCAAACCCACCAAAGATAATTGCCCGAGTTCATGACCGTAAAGGCTGAACCGACGTACATCCAGATTGACGGCAGGAGCATCGTCATAAGCGTTTGCAGCAGTTTCGCTATCCGGAGCATCGGGGAAGTCCGTCTCGGCATCCGTGCTGCCACCCGCGCGACCCAGGGCCAAGCGATCGAATTTAGCATCCACCCGGCCAGTCACCCGGCCAGACGCTTCATGCCAGAACAAGGTGCCCGCAGTTTGCGAAGAACTGATATCGACGCGCCATTGCATCGGCGCTGGCCGCTCGGCCGTAACCGTTGCGAGATCCATGTCGAGCCCGCGAAAGCGCACTGCTTTGGCCTGCAAGCGCAACTGGTGCATATCAGGAAAAAGCGGCCGCTCGCGGCGAGTCGCACCGGACAAGGGGGTGGAAAATTCGTCGACCACCCGGCTCCACATATCCATGTCTACGCGAGGGCTCTCTACATCAATATTCAAGCCCTCGGGCACCATCGTCAGTGCCCGATTTACTGCGACCGTGCCTGCATAAAAATAGGGCGATTTCTTGCTTTCTTTGCGGTGCTGGAACTGTGCAGCAATGCTTCGCCCAAGCTTGATGTTCAAGGTGCTGGCCGGGCTGCCCTTGGCGTTATGACGCCAGTCCATATGTAAAGGGAGCGACTGGGCCGCGGGCTTGCCTAGGGGCTCGGGAAAATCCAGAGCAACACCCTCGAGCGTGCTATCGAGTGAAAGGTCCAGCGCACCTTTGCTCGGCCGCAAGAGTTGCGCCCGGTAAGGGATACGACCACGCAACCTTTCCATCCCAACCAGGCCCACATACTGCGCCAACGCCTTGGAAGTGGCCTGCCCCTGGATTTTCAAACCCTTTTGCGCCCCGCCGATTCCCCCGGCAATCTCGACCGGCCCACCCAGGAATTCAGCCTTCACAGCGTCCGTTTTGATATCAACGTCGGTAAAGTTCAGCACTCCAGTTACCTGTTTGAAAGGCGGCATCTCGGGCATCAGAGCAACCGTCCCACCGCCAAACTGGATGGACCCTTGCACCGTCGTGTCGTGGCTATTTTGCAGGGGAATCGTTAAAGCCAGAGGCACCTGCCACGTATCGTCAGCCCGAGCTTCGTCAAAATCGCCGTTCAACAAGCCACCCAGCGGCGAATGGTGCAACAGCGCCAGATAGGCCGCGGCGGGCGCCGTCGTATCGCCTTGAATGCTTAGCACCGAATGGTGCTCAATATCGGGAATACGCGCTGTCAGGCCGCTTAGGGAGATCACCTGACCGGCGGCGACTTGCATGACCGCTTGGTCAGCGGTCAACTGCAAATCGGCTCTGTGCAAGCGTACCGACCCATTCATCCGAGACAGGCGAGGCCACCCCAACGTGTTTTTATCCGTTGGCAAGTAGTCGATAATTCCGTCGACATAACGTCCGCGGACATCAAACTCACCCCGATCTGGCTGCTCGTTGAACGGGAAAAACTCCAGATCACCTTTCAACAGCAACTGGGCATCATGAATCTGGCCATGCAGCAGACCTTTGTCCATCCACTCGCGTGCGTCTAGGTTGACGCTCTTGGGCAGGTAATCATCAATAGCGGCGATCGCGGCGCGTTTGAACGTACCGTGGATGTCTGCCAGCCCCGCCTCGCCCGTTCCACCCTGCTGCCAGCTCCCTTGCAGCCGGGCGTCCATATCATTGTTGACCAAACCCACCTGCCCAAGTACCGCACGCATTGCACCGCTGTCGAGTCGGGCAATCGAGCCCTGCGCCGCGATGCTCGCGAAATCAAGGGAGGACTCGAAAAGCGCTTTTGCCTGAATACCCAGATCCTGCGTTTGGAGACGAAATTCAATGGCTGGCGCAGCTTTTACTAGAGCGGTGGGCGCAGCAGCTCCCGAATGAGGAGGCGGCGCAGTCGCTACCGCCGTCGGGTCTGGCGGTGAAAAGATCCGATCAACCCCGGGCCATGGACCGGCCAGGTAAAGCCTGGCGCGAGTCGCATGCACGTCTGCATCAGCCCCCAACCTCCAGTGTCCATTTTTTACTGTCACGTCAGAGGTGAACCGATCTAGGCTACCATGCTCAATGCCCAGCCAGGCCTGCGCCGAGACTTCACCAGACTGTAGATCCTGCGGCAAATCCACCCACGGCTTCCAGCCCAGCGGCAACATTTTGCCTACTGCGACATAGACCTGCCCGCTCCAAGGCATATTGGGGACGCCAGCGCGTACACCGTGCTGCAGATCACCACGAATATCCAGAGACTGGCCCAAGGATTCTGGCGGGGCCGCCACAAGAGAAAACTGATGCTGCGACGCCTGATTGTGAATTTTAAGGGTGACGTGCCGCAGAACCAAAGGCGGCGCCTCGCGCGACTCATCGATCCAGCGCAACGTCGAATCTTGCAATACCACCTGGCTCTGGGTGGTTAGCCATCGAAGCGCCGCACCGTCCGCATCTGGCTCCTGGCCGTTTGGCTGATCGAGCGAAAAGAAATACCCCAGCACCTGCAGTCGTTGCCGTGCATCGCGACGCACGCTCAGGTCAAGGCCGCGCGCCTCGATCATCACGAATTGCAGCGACCCGCGCAATAGGCTGCGCCAGCTTAATTCGGCACTTATCTGCGGCAGACGCAGCATATGCTGTTGGCGCTTATCAACGAAATCGACATCCTGCAACTGCAACGTCGGGTTCAGGCCCGACCAATCGGCGCTCACATGACCCAGGGAGACCTGCACATCGAGGGCCTGCGACAATTGCTCGGTGATATACGGGCGCCACTGATCAATATGGGGCAAAACCCAGTAACGAAAGCCCAAGATGGCCACAGCAGCTGCAAAATAAGCCACCATCGCCACCCGACCTAGAAAACGAACAACACTTGAAATTTGACGCACGGAATGAAATTAGCCAGAACTAGACGATTTGCGGTATCTTCCCAGCCTTATACCTTAATTTAAGTTTACCGTCCTCAATAATTGTAAAGTAATGTCCAATTCCCAACTACTCGAATCTGCCTTGCGTTGGTCCGGGGCCTTGCGCCGCAAAGCCGACGCAAATGCCAAATTTGAACAATGGCTGGGCGAAGCTGCGACACGTCCCGTCACACCCGTCGTCATTGACACCTGGTTCGCCGAGCTTGCCAACGGCAGTGCAGCCCTCCCCTTGGGCGAAGTGCGCCGTACTCTACGCCAACTGCGTGAACGAGTTTTCTACACATTGATGGTGCGCGATATCAACGGTGCAGCCCCACTTGGCGAAGTCGTGGGGGCGATGACGGCGCTGGCCGATTTGGCGGTTGCGCAAGCTTACCAATGCATCGCCTTAGAACTGGCCGGCACTTACGGCATCCCCATCGACCCCGACAGCGGCCTGCCGCAAGAGATGCTAATTATAGGTATGGGCAAATTGGGCGGTAGCGAGTTGAACGTTTCATCGGATATCGACTTGGTCATGCTCTACGGCGAAGAGGGCGAAACAACAGGCCGGCGAAAAATCAGCCATCATGAGTTCTATGCCAAGCTGACCCAGCGCATGATGCCAGTCCTGTCCGACGCCGATGCCTATGGCCAGGTGTTTCGCACCGACTTGCGCCTGCGCCCTGACGGCGATTCGGGCCCGCTGGCCTGGAGCCTGGACGCACTTGAAAATTATCTGGTCAGCCAGGGACGTGAATGGGAGCGCTACGCCTGGCTGAAAGGCCGCGTCATCGCCTGTCAGGCTTTTGCCGGCAGCAATCGGGCACCGCAACTGGCCCAATTCGACGCTTTGCAGACGCCTTTCGTCTATCGTAAATATTTCGATTTTGATGCGCTTGCGGCGTTGCGTTCACTACGCGAACGCATCCGCCAAGACTGGCAACGTCGAGCGCTAGCGCAAAACGGCATCGAAGCCACTCACAATATCAAGCTGGGCGACGGCGGCATACGCGAGATAGAATTTGTCGTGCAGCTCACCCAGCTAATTAGAGGCGGCCGCGTGCCGTCGCTGCGCCAGCGCGGCCTGATTGCAGCGCTGCATCGACAAAAGGAGGCTGGGATCATCGCCCCCGATAACGCCGCGCAACTCGAGGCGGCTTATATTTTCTTGCGCCGCATCGAGCACCTGCTGCAATATCGCGAAGACCAGCAAACGCACTTGCTGCCCAGTGACCCGGTGCTGCGCGCCGGCCTGGCGCAGGCGATGGGTATGCAGGCAGACAAATTCGAAGCCACGCTCGCTGCTCACCGAACCTTCGTCACGCAACTATTTCGCAATGCATTCAGAATGGCCGGGGTAGGCGAAGATGACCAACACACCGGCAAACCAACAACCCCTAACTGTGCCGATCTCGAACAACACATACGGGAACAATTGGGCGCACAGGCCGATACGCTCAATGAGCGGGCCCAATCGCTCCTTGACAGCCACCGCATACGCAACTTGCCGCACACAAGCCGGCTGCGCGTCGAAACCCTACTGCCCAACGCCATCAGTGCCGCGGCTAAAACCCATCACCCCGAACAAACCGCCACGCGCCTGTTCGAACTGATCGAACACATTGCCCAGCGCAGCGCCTATCTGGCGCTGCTGGCCGAATACCCAGAAACTCTGGCGCGGGTGGCCCGGATAGTGGATGCGAGCCCCTGGGCGTCCCAATATCTTAGCCAATATCCCTTGCTGCTCGATAGCCTCATTGAATGGCGTTCGCTACTCGCCCCACCCGATTTTGGGCAGCTCGCCCACCAATTGCATCTCGATCTGGATGCCTGTCTCCTGCCCAATCGCCGACCCGACATAGAGCAGCAGATGAATCTGATGCGTGACGTACAGCACCAAGTCAGCTTTCAACTCCTGGCCCAGGATCTGGAAGGCGTGCTCAGCGTTGAAAAGCTGGCCGACCAGCTCTCGGCCTTGGCCGATATGCTGTTGGCGGAAACCATTTTTCGGGCGTGGCCGCTGGTGCAACCCAAAGGTAGCGTCACCACCGACCTGCCTCAACCGAAGTTCGCCGTCATCGCCTACGGCAAGCTGGGCGGCAAAGAAATCGGCTATGCCTCGGACCTGGATCTGGTTTTCGTGTACGACGACGCGCGCGACGACGCCATCGAAATCTACGCCAGGCTTGGCCGCCGAATTACTTCGTGGCTATCGACCATGACCTCATCGGGACGTCTTTATGAAATTGATTTGCGGCTACGCCCCGATGGTGATGCAGGCCTGCTGGCGGTGTCGCTTGAGGCGTTTACGCAATATCAGTTGAACCACGCCTGGGCCTGGGAACACCAGGCGTTGACTCGCGCACGCTACGCGGTAGGTGACGCATCCGTGGGCGAGCGATTCGAAGCGGTGCGCCGTAAGGTTCTACTCTTGAAACGCGATCCTCAGGTCCTCAAAGAGGAAGTGCGCACCATGCGCCGCAAAATCAGCGCAGGCCACCCCAACCATACAGACCAATTCGATCTGAAACACGATCGTGGCGGCATGGTGGACGTAGAATTCGTGACCCAATACCTAGTGCTCTGTCACGCCGGCAACTATCCGGCGCTGCGCGACAATTTGGGTAACATCACATTATTGCGGCTGGCCTCCGAAGCAGGGTTGATCGACGTCGGCCTTGCCACCGGAGCGGCCAACGCCTATCGTCTGTTTCGCAAAATGCAGCATGCGCTGCGCCTGCAGGGAGCTGAAAAAGCCCGCATAGCGCCCGATCAACTGATATCCGAACGCCGGGTGGTGCAACAGCTTTGGGAAAAGGTTATTGGGGACTAAAATAGCGCTACCCTATTTTATCGAACAGCCGTGCAGCGCTCAGGCAAAGCATGGCTTTGCCACCATGACCGATACCCAAAACGCCGCCACGTCGCCCAACACTCAACGCTCGTCCACTGTGTCCGATATACAGCGTCCCACGCTCGTCTTGCCCGATGCGCGCAAAAAGGTACTGCTGCACTCTTGCTGCGCGCCCTGTTCGGGCGAAGTCATGGAGGCCATTGCCGCATCAGGCATTGATTATTCCATTTATTTTTACAACCCGAATATCCATCCCATCCACGAATACGAGATTCGCAAGAACGAAAATATCCGATTCGCCCGGCAGCACCATATTGAATTCATCGACGCCGACTACGATATGGACAACTGGTTCGAACGGGTCAAGGGGCTGGAAAACGAGCCCGAACGGGGCGCACGCTGCACTGCCTGCTTTGACATGCGGTTCGAGCGCACGGCGCTGTACGCGCACGAGCATGGGTTCGACACGATCGTCAGCTCATTGGGCATATCGCGCTGGAAAGACATGGATCAGATCAATCGCAGCGGCCAACGCGCCGCCGCGCGTTACCCCGAACTTATCTACTGGACTTACAACTGGCGCAAAGGCGGCGGTTCGGCGCGCATGATCGAAATCAGCAAGCGCGAAGAGTTTTATCAGCAAGAATATTGCGGCTGCGTGTATTCACTTCGCGACACCAACCGCCATCGCCGCGCACAAGGGCGCGACCGTGTCAAAATAGGCGTCAAGTTCTACGGCAAGGACGAACTGGAATCGGAACTGCCTGCTAGCGTGGGCAAGCTGGACTAAAACGGAAAATGACAAATTGAAATAAACGGGTGTAATGAGAAAAAGTGGCACCCACAAGGGGTGCCACTACATACCGCACTACCACCCGCCTCACCTATACTCTGCCGCTTATTGCAAGGTACGCGAAAAAACGAACTTATCGTTTTTCCAGTCGACCGGCACGACATCGTTGGGGCCGAACCTGCCCTCCAGAATCAGTTTGGCTACGGGGTTCTCGATATGCTGCTGAATCGCCCGTTTTAGCGGCCGCGCGCCAAAGACCGGATCAAAGCCCGTACGTGCCAATTGCGCGAGTGCCGCCTCGGACACCTCAAGCCGCATATCTTGTGCCGCCATGCGCTTGGCCAGACGCTGCACCTGAATTCGCGCAATCGACTCCATATGCTTGGCCTCCAGCCCATGAAAGACCACAACCTCATCGATCCGGTTCAAGAACTCGGGCCGAAAGGTGGCTTTGAGCTCATCCCAGATCACTTCCTTTATAACCTCATACGGCTGCCCCACCATGTTCTGTATATGCTGCGAACCCAGGTTCGAGGTCATGACGATCACCGTGTTGCGAAAATCGACAGTGCGCCCCTGTCCGTCGGTCAGACGGCCATCATCGAGCACTTGCAACAGCACATTGAATACATCGGGATGAGCCTTTTCAACCTCATCAAGCAAAATGACGCTGTACGGCTTACGGCGCACCGCTTCGGTCAGATAGCCGCCCTCTTCATAGCCCACGTACCCGGGAGGCGCACCGATCAATCTGGCGACGGAATGCTTCTCCATAAACTCGCTCATATCGAGGCGAATCAGGTGATCTTCCGAATCGAACAGGAAACTTGCCAAAGCCTTGGTAAGCTCAGTTTTACCTACGCCGGTCGGCCCTAAAAACAAAAACGAGCCATAGGGACGCGACGGATCGGACAGGCCTGCGCGCGAACGCCGGATGGCGTCAGCCACCAGCACCACGGCTTCGTCCTGGCCGACGACACGCCGATGCAGGAAGTCTTCAATACCCAAGAGCTTGGCACGTTCGCCCTGCATCATTTTGGACACGGGTATGCCCGTTGCCCGCGATACCACCTCGGCGATCTCCTCGGCACCCACCTGCGTGCGCAAAAGGCGGGGGTGCGCGGGGTCAGACGGCGTTTGCTGGCTAGCCTCGGCTGCCTTCAGGCGGCCTTCGAGCTCGGGCAGCTTGCCATACTGCAGTTCGGCCAGTTTGTCGAACTGGCCCTTGCGCTGCAAATCGGCCATTTCCGCACGCGTGCGCTCGATTTCTTCCTTGACCGACTGCGAGCCTTGAACCGCTGCTTTTTCAGCCTTCCAGACTTCTTCATAATCGTTATACTCGCGCTGCAACCGCTCGAGTTCATCTTCGATGGCCTTCAGACGCCGCATGGAACCATCGTCCGTTTCTTTCTTGACAGCTTCACGCTCGATCTTGAGCTGGATAATGCGCCGATCAAGCTTGTCCATAACCTCGGGCTTGGAATCGATTTCCATACGGATGCGCGCTGCCGCCTCGTCGATCAGGTCGATGGCCTTATCGGGCAGGAACCGATCGGTAATATAACGATTGGACAGCTCTGCTGCCGCCACAATAGCCGGATCAGTGATGGCAACGCCATGATGCAACTCATAGCGTTCTTGCAAACCGCGCAAAATCGCAATCGTCGATTCGACATCGGGCTCGTTGACCAGAATTTTCTGGAAGCGACGCTCCAGCGCCGCATCCTTTTCGATGTACTTGCGATACTCGTCAAGCGTCGTCGCGCCAATGCAGTGCAACTCGCCGCGGGACAAGGCGGGCTTGAGCATATTACCGGCATCCATCGCGCCATCAGCCTTACCCGCTCCCACCATGGTGTGCAATTCATCGATAAAGACAATCGTGCCCCCAGCGTCTTGGGACAGCTCTTTGAGAACCGCTTTAAGGCGCTCTTCAAATTCGCCACGAAATTTCGCGCCCGCCACCAGCGCAGCCATGTCCAGAGACAGCAACCGTTTGCCCTTGAGGGTTTCAGGGACTTCATTGTTGACAATACGCTGCGCCAGGCCTTCGACAATGGCCGTTTTGCCCACACCAGGCTCACCGATGAGAACCGGATTGTTTTTGGTGCGGCGCTGCAATATCTGGATGGTCCGGCGAATCTCGTCGTCGCGCCCAATGACGGGGTCGAGCTTGCCCGCACGGGCACGTTCGGTCAGATCAAGGGTATATTTGGACAGGGCTTCACGGTTGGACTCACCTTCGGAATCGGATACCGAAGCCCCTCCGCGCACCGCCTCGACAGCGGTTTCCAGCGCTTTGCGCTGCAAACCGGCTTCACGCAACAGTCGCCCTGCCTCGCCCTTGTCTTCGGAGAGGACTAACAAGAACAATTCGCTGGCAATATAAGTATCGCCGCGATTGGACGCCTCTTTATCGGTGCGCGCCAGAATGGCCTGCAACTCGCGGCCGATCTGAATATTGCCTTCCGACCCTTGCACTTGTGGCAATGCGTCAATGGCTGCATTTACAGCAGGCACGACACGATTGACGGCCACCCCGGCGCGCGCCAGCAAACTGGCCGCGCCGCTATCGGCGTCGGCCAGCAAGGCCGCGAGCACATGCACGGGTTCTATATACGGATTGTCGTGTTTGACAGACAGGCTTTGAGCATCGGCAATCGCCTGCTGAAATTTCGTCGTTAATTTATCGAATCGCATAGTCGTTTCGTTTCATTACAAAGTAAGAGTCAAGCTCGGATAATCACTATGTGCGGCTGATCGGCCAATTTACAAGATACAAAGCTCGCTACCCTCTGGAAACTCATCAACGATTTTAACTTTACTCTTGGTGCGCGACAAAGCCCACAACGGGCGACCACAAGGGTCGCCCGTACGAAAACGTGCCCGCCCCGTTGGCAGGGCGGGCACAAATCAAGCTGCTTTCTTAAGCGACTTTCAGGTTTGCCACAGGGGCGGCGGGTTTGAATTGGGCCTCTTCCGTAGAGCCCTTGAGCGCCGTCGTCGACGACTGGCCGCCTTCAATAGTCTGTGTGACCGTATCGAAATAGCCGGTACCGACTTCACGCTGATGCTTGACCGCTGTGAAGCCCAGATCGGCTGCCGCGAATTCCTTTTGCTGCAGTTCGACAAAAGCGCTCATTTGGTGGCGTGCATAGCTGTGCGCCAACTCGAACATGCCGTAATTCAAAGAATGGAACCCAGCCAGAGTAATGAACTGGAATTTGTAACCCATTGCGCCCAGCTCACGCTGGAACTTGGCGATGGTTGCATCATCCAGATTTTTCTTCCAGTTAAACGACGGCGAACAATTGTAAGCCAGCATCTTCCCCGGAAACTGACGGTGAATCGCTTCGGCAAATTTGCGAGCGTATTCCAGGTTCGGCGTTGACGTTTCGCTCCACAGCAGATCGGCGTAGGGCGCATAGGCCAAGCCACGGGAAATCGCCTGATCAACACCAGCCCGCGTGCGAAAGAACCCTTCAGCCGTACGCTCTCCTGTGATGAAAGGACGATCATTCTCATCTACATCGCTGGTGACCAGATCAGCGGCATCCGCATCGGTGCGCGCCAACAGCAACGTGGGCACATTTAAAACATCGGTCGCCAAACGTGCCGACACCAGCTTGGCTACGGCTTCCCGGGTAGGCACCAAAACTTTGCCACCCATATGGCCGCACTTTTTTACCGACGCCAACTGGTCCTCGAAATGGACGCCACTGGCGCCCGCATCTATCATGGCTTTCATCAGCTCGAAAGCGTTAAGTACCCCGCCAAACCCGGCTTCAGCATCGGCCACTATAGGCGCGAAATAATCAATATAGTCGCTCTCGCCCGGATTCTTACCTTCCATCCACTGAATTTGATCGCAACGCGTCAAGGCGTTATTAATACGCCGCACCACTTGTGGAACCGAATTGGACGGATACAACGACTGGTCGGGATACATCTCGCCCACCCCGTTGGCATCACCCGCCACCTGCCAACCTGACAGGTAGACGGCTTTCAGACCAGCCTTGACTTGCTGCATGGCCTGATTACCCGTCAAGGCCCCTAGGGAGTTCACGAACGGCTCGGAATGAAGCAAGGCCCACAGCTTCTCCGAACCGCGTCGCGCCAGCGTATGCTCAACGACCACAGAGCCGCGCAAGCGCACCACATCTTCGGCGCTATAGCCGCGTTTTATACCTTGCCAACGAGGGTTTTCCGCCCAGGTTTTTTGCAAATTCCGTATTTCGTTTTCACGTGTGCTCATGGTGATGCTCCTGAAGGAAGGGAAGTAATGTAAAAAGGATTTGCCGTAATCGATGTAAAAATTCTACGCTTATGCTGCATCGCAAATTACACTTATGTCTTATATAAGATAAAATATATTATTGTTAGTTATCATTATGTTATAAATTTTATTTCATAATATAAAACGATATTCTTCACTATGAAAACTCTCTTTGTGCCACGCAACATCACTTTTTTACATGGCGAGAACAGGTTTTCACAATATGAAATCAAACACTACTGCGCAGTACAATAGCAAGCTTCATTTCCACTCCCCTTCATTTTTATTGACGGTGCTCCACTATGACCGACCCCATACCGGCCACGGCTCCCCTGGGTCACGATGTGCCTTACCCCAGAACTTACGACCCCCAGGTACTTTTCCCGATCGCCCGCCAAAATAATCGCCAGACCCTGGCGCTGCAGCCCATCCCCGACTGGCATGGGGCCGATATCTGGAACGCCTACGAATTGTCCTGGCTCAACATGAAGGGCAAGCCCGTAGTGGGCATGGGCTGCTTCGTCTTCTCGCAAGCCAGCCCCTGCATCATCGAATCCAAATCGTTCAAGCTGTATCTGAACTCGTTTAACGAAAGCCATTACGAGAGTTTTGAAGTGGTGCGTCAGCACATGGAACGCGACCTGAGCCAAGCGGCAGGCGCACCCGTAGACGTGCGCATCGACCCACTAACAACCCACCAAACCGAAAGCGAGCAGGCACTTTGCGGAATCAACATCGACAGCATTGACATCAGTACAGACCGCTACACGCCAGCCCCCGAACTACTGCACTGCATACCTATGGCAACGGTAGTCCAAGAAATTCTGGTGTCGGATTTGCTTAAATCGAACTGCCCGGTCACAGGCCAGCCCGATTGGGGCAGCCTACAGGTGAGTTATAGCGGCCCGCAAATCGATCGTGCAGCACTGCTTAAATATATAATTTCTCTGCGCCACCACAACGAATTCCACGAACATTGCGTCGAGCGCATGTATTGCGACATCTGGCGGACGTGCAAGCCGACAGAATTGCAAGTGTATGCCCGCTACACCCGCCGTGGTGGCCTGGACATCAACCCATGGCGCGCTAGTGCCCAGGCCAAGGTAACCAACCGCAGAACCGTCAGGCAGTAGTCATGGCCCGGACACTGACCGCGCGGGCTATCCACATGGCCAGTACCGCAGCGACGACGAAGCCAATTGCCGCACCAAACCAAGGCCCGCGGCTATAGCCCAAGTCAAGCATAACGCCAAACCCCGCTGGCGCAAGAGACGACCCTACGTCCATGCCTGAATACACGAGCCCGTAAACGGTTCCCGTAGATCCCTTGGGCGTCACGCGACGAATAAGCATATCGCGCGAAGGCGTGGCCACGCCCGAACAGAAACCCGCCAGAGCCACTAACGTTACAGCAAAAGAGTTGGCAACCGAACCCGATGCAAGCACGACCAGAAGGCCCCCCGCCAGCATCAGCGATACGGCTACTATGCGCTCTGTATTGGGTGTGGCGCCCACCAGAAAGCCCCCAGCCAGCATACCAACAGCGGCCGCCAGCATATAGGCCGACAAAGCCGTGCCCGCCAGCACCTTGTCGATTCCGTATACATGGCCCAACATGGGTATGGTGTAGTTTTGCACGGCTGACAAAGACATTGAAGTAAAAGCGAAAAACAGGAATGCTCCCCACAACGCAGGTTGCACCAGCAACGTGGCCAGCGTTTGCACCACGGTTTGCCGGGCCATGCCGGGCTGCGTGATCTCGCCGGCTGCCGGGTCGGCGGCATAGCTCTTGCTTTTGCCAGCGAGCAGATCGCGCCCTAGCCAAACAAGGACGAGTACGAATGCCACCAGACCGGCCGCCGCAAAGGCCGCCATACGCCAACTGGCCACATGAATAATCGCCGCCATAAAAATCGGCGTAAGTGCCCAGCCCAAATTGCCGGTCAACCCGTGGGCACTGAACGCGTGGCCCAGGCGTGACGGGCTGATGCGATGGTTAATGATGAAATAATCCACCGGGTGAAAAACCGAGTTGCCTGCTCCGCCCACGACAGCCGCCAGCATCAGCATGGTATAACCCCCCGACAAGCCGATCAGAACGCCTGA
>JBDTLC010000153.1:0-5464 GCA_039935015.1 Paralcaligenes sp.
CAGCTGGGTCTGATTATTATTGACTATATGCAGCTTATGTCGGCGAGCTCGTCGGGCGAAAACCGCGCAACCGAAATTTCCGAAATCAGCCGTTCGCTCAAAGGCTTGGCCAAAGAGCTCAATTGCCCTCTGGTGGCGTTGTCGCAGCTTAATCGTAGCCTTGAGCAGCGGCCTAATAAGCGCCCGGTAATGAGCGATCTGCGTGAGTCGGGCGCTATCGAACAAGATGCCGACCTGATTTTATTTATTTATCGTGATGAGGTTTACAACCCCGACTCGCCCGATAAGGGCACGGCGGAGATTATTGTGGGCAAGCAGCGTAACGGCCCCATCGGCAGCGTTCGCCTGACGTTCCAGGCGTCGAGCACGCGATTTTTGAACCATACGGGCGCCATGCGATGATAGGCGCGCACCTGTGTGCTTGTCAGGATGAGCGCACAGATGCAAGGCGGCGTGGCTTGGCCGCGACAGGGCGGCGAGCGTAGGCGCCTGCAATAACGGCGCAAACGATTAGTTGGACCTGATGGAAAATCATCAGTGGCAAGACGATGGCTCCGACAGCATGGCCCGCGAACAGGATGTTGGCGATTGGGATTCCGCTGCTCAGGCTCTTTTTCGAGCCGCAGAACAATAAGGTGATGCGGTCTTTCAGTTCAAATTTGAACAGACGCCCTAGCGTCAGAGTGATCCCCAGCACGACGCCCAAAAGAAGAACCGAGATCACCAACAGCGAAATCAATGCCGAGAGCGGCGTGTTGGCCCACAGTCCCCCCATTACGGCTTCGGAAAATGCGGTGTAGACCACCAGCAGTATTGAGCCCTGATCAACCACTTTGAGCAGCGTATTGTGCCGGCTGACCCACTTGCCGATCAGGGGGCGCAGAACTTGCCCCAGCACGAAAGGCAGCAAGAGCTGAAGCATGATTTTGACGATGGCATCAAACGAGATCGGCGCGTTGCCCGCGCCTTCGCTCATGACTAGGCCAACCAGCACCGGCGTCAGAAACACACCCAGAAGGCTGGAGGCCGAGGCACTGCAAACGGCGGCGGGTACGTTGCCTCGCGCAATCGAGGTAAATGCAATGGCCGATTGCACCGTGGCTGGCAGGCAGCAAAGAAACAAGATGCCCAAATACAGATCTTGGGTAATAAACGGCGTCAACAAAGGTTTGGCCAACAGCCCCAAAACGGGGAACACAACGAATGTGACGCTAAAGATGGTCAGGTGCAGGTGCCAATGCGACGCGCCGGCGGCAATCGCCTGGCGCGACAGGCGTGCGCCGTGAAGAAAGAACAGCAAGGCGATAGCAATATTGGTGGCCCAGCCGAAGACCGTTGCTCCTACCCCGTGCGACGGTAAAAAGCTGGCAAGGGCTACGGTAATTAACAGCTTGACGACGAAAGGATCAATGGAAAAGCGGGGTTTCATCAGAGTAGAAAGTTAAGAATATTTCAGAGTAAGCCGCATCGTAGCGAATCTGGCCGGTGTCTGCAAAGCGCTGCGGGTGGTGGTTTGTGGTCAGGCCGGGCTGGCGGTCATCGTAAGGGCAAGATCGTAGGCGGCGCGCAAGGAACCCGGATCTGCAACGCCTTGCCCGGCTATGTCGAACGCCGTGCCATGATCGACGCTGGTACGGACAAACGGCAGGCCGATCGTCACATTCACGCCTTGGTCGACACCCAGGTATTTTACTGGAATCAGGCCCTGGTCGTGGTATTGCGCCACAACAATGTCGAACTCGCCGCGGCGTGCGCGCATAAACACGGTATCGCCGGGCCACGGGCCGCTTGCGTTGATTCCTTCGGACCGTGCTTGTTCGATCGCCGGCGCGATGATTGTTATTTCTTCTTGCCCGAAACGGCCATCTTCGCCGGCATGCGGGTTCAAGCCAGCCACGGCAATGCGCGGCGCGCTGATGCCGGCCTGCCTGCAGGCGCGATGGGCGAGCCTTAGTGTATTGAGTTCAGCATCTAGTGTAATGGCTTGGCTCACCTGGGCTAACGCCATGTGGATCGTGACCAGAATGACGCGTAACTCGGGGTTCGCCAGCATCATGGCGTAATGTGCCGTATGGGTGCGTTCGGCCAGAATTTCGGTGTGCCCGGGGTAATCTGCGCCGCCCGCCTGCATGGCCTTTTTGTTCAGCGGAGCTGTGACGATGGCGCGCAGCCGTCCAGCCTGCGCGTCGTCGATGGCATGACAGAGGTATTCGTAGGCGCCACGTCCGGCGACAGGGCTGATCTGGCCTATCGTCAGGTCGGCGGGTAGGGCCTGCCAGCGATTGCAGACTGGAATGCAATCTGGCTGGCAGACCCCGGTTCCGGGAGTATCGACCCGCTCGGTGCGCCAGGTTTCCGCTAGGCCCAGACGAGCGATTGTGGCCTCTAGTATCCCCGCATCGCCATAAACAACAGTGGGCCAGGGTAGGCCGGCGGCAAATAATTTGACGATAATTTCCGGCCCGACGCCAGCGGCATCGCCCAAGGTGATGCCGATTGGCGTTTGTAGGGCATTAATCATGGAGACAGTGTAATTCTATTTAAACTAATTGGCGGTTGATTGAAATGGCAGCCACAAGGGCTGCCACTACAAAAACTTACCTGTCGCCGATGTAACGGCAGCCCGTGCGGCGGCTATCGATACAGCCGCCGCACGCGGCTTATAGAACTTCGCTGGCGTAATCGGCCAGACGCGAGCGTTCGCCGCGTTGCAAGGTGATATGGCCGGCGTAGGGCCAGCCCTTGAAGCGATCCACCACATAAGTCAGGCCAGAACTGCCCTCAGTAAGGTAGGGAGTGTCAATTTGCGCGATATTCCCAAGGCAAACGATTTTCGTGCCCGGCCCAGCCCGGGTCACCAGTGTTTTCATTTGTTTGGGCGTCAGGTTTTGGGCTTCGTCGATGATAAGAAACTTGTTCAGGAAGGTGCGCCCGCGCATGAAGTTCAGCGATTTGACCTTAATACGCGACCGTATTTGTTCCATGGTTGAACTCTTGGACCAGTCTTGCCCCGCCGCACCCGGGGCAATTTCATTGTTGCCGGTGCCCAGATGCAGAACTTCCAGATTGTCTTCCAGTGCTCCCATCCACGGCAGCATTTTCTCTTCTTCGGTGCCGGGCAAGAAACCAATGTCGTCGCCCACTGGCACGGTGGCCCGCGTAATAATGATTTCGTTGTAGCGTTTGGTTTCGAGCGTTTGCGTCAGTGCGCTGGCCAGCGCCAACAGCGTTTTGCCAGTTCCAGCCTGCCCCAGTAGCGAGACGAAATCGCAGTCGGGATTCATCAGCAGATTCAGCGCAAAATTTTGTTCACGATTGCGCGCAGTAATACCCCAGACTTTATTTTTGCCGTGGCTATAGTCGCGCAGAGTGGCCAGCACGGCGCTTTTGCCGCTGACTTCGCGCACCTGCGCGTAAAGAGGTAGTTCTCCTTCAAAATAAACGAATTCGTTGACGATGAATTCGGTACACAAAGGTCCTTTAATGCGGTAAAACGTTGTGCCGCCTTGTTGCCAGGATTCGACATCTTTGCCATGTTTGGTCCAGAAGTTTTCTGGCAGTGGCAAAACACCGTCGTAAAGCAGGTCCGAGTCGTCAAGTACGTGGTCGTTGAAATAGTCTTCAGCGTGCAAGCCCAACGAGCGGGCTTTGAGGCGTATGTTGATATCTTTGGAGACCAGGATGACCTGGCGCTTGGCATGCTGCGCCTGTAGCGCGTGTACGACACTTAGGATGACGTTGTCGGCTTTGCCCAGCGGCAATTCAATAGGCAATTGCGCATTTAAGGCCGTGGTTTGAAACACCAGGTTGCCCAGTGCCTCTACATTGCCTAGCGTATCGAGGGCCAGCCCGTCTTGCAGGTTTTTAGAAGTGCCCACCAGGCCGTCGAGCGAGCGGCTGACCTGGCGCGCGTTGCGGGCTACTTCAGACATTCCCTTTTTCTGATGATCGAGTTCTTCGAGCACAATCATGGGCAGAAAGATATCGTGCTCTTCGAATTTGAAAAGGGAGTTTGAGTCGTGCAGCAAAACATTCGTGTCAAGCACGAAGAGTTTGCGGCGAGCCACAGGCAGACGCGTTTTCTTTTTGGGCGAGGTCTTGCTTGCAATGGGTGCAGCAGGTTTAGGTAACGCGGGGAGAGCGGGGGTTGCCGCTTGGACAAGGTGTTTGGCCTGGGGTATCGCCACGATGGGATGGGGGGCGGCACGCGTCTGGGCGTCGGCGTCAATGTCGGCGTCGTTGCTTGAAGCGAGCAAGACTCCCATTCGGTTGGGCAACTTGGGTAGCGGCATAAAGGGTCTGCTCCTGGTTAATGAAGGGGCGGTGCGTGGCCGAGGCGTTCCGGTTAGGCGATTTGTCGAACTGTTTGGAGAACTTCACTGATGTGGCCTGGAACGCGAAGTCCGCGCCATTCCTGCAGCAGCACTCCGTGAGTGTCAACCAAAAAAGTGCTGCGTTCAATTCCGCGCACTTGCTTGCCATACATGTTTTTCATTTTTATGACGTTGAATAACTGGCACAGTGTTTCGTCGTCGTCGGAAATCAATGGGAAGGGCAGGTTTTGCTTTTCGGAAAAATTTTCGTGAGATTTAAGGGAGTCGCGTGAGATGCCTATGACCTTGCAATTGGCCGCTAAAAAATCGGTGTACTTGTCTCGGAAATCTTGAGCTTCAGCCGTGCAGCCGGGTGTGTTGTCTTTGGGATAAAAATAAAGAACCGCCGAATGCCCCATGAGAGAGGAAGGGCTCACTTCCCCCTGCGTGCTTTGAGCCTTGAAACTGGGCAGAGTTTTACCAATAGCGGCATGGATCATAGAGTGGCATCCTCGTAAGGTAAAAGAGCGGCGATCACGCGTCGCCCTTCGGACATCAGAATGTTATAGGTTCGGGCGGCCGCCTGAGTACTCATGGACTCGACGCCAATACCAAGTGTGAGCAGGCTTTGCGTGACATTGGGTGGTAAAAAATGTTGTTTCAGGCCCGTGCCGATCAAGATAACCTCGGGCGCATCCAGCGGTTTCTGCATTGCAGTATCCGAATCCAGGAATGCCAGCGGGTCGTTCGTAACCTCGCCCAGACCGGCCACGTCGCGTAGCAGACTGGCGCTGATGTCAGCCACCGTCTGGGCGGCCCAAGGCTTGATCTCGCCCGTCGGCCCGAAATATACGGCGTAGCCGTAGGGGATTTCATTAATTTCGATATAGTCACGTCCGAAGGCCGTGACAGTGTTGAAGGCGGGGTTGGATTCGGTCCGCAGTTCCACAGCAAACTCCCAAAGTCGTAACGATGATAGCGCAAATCATTGTCTGCACTGGCGTCAAACCCCGTGCTTTTACAGATTTTTCTGATCGATTAAACTATTTCGTGGTGATTTTCATCATTTGCAACGCTTCAGCAAGTTGCCTCCAGTGCCGGCTTCGGCTAGATTAGTGGTTTTGCTGCACTGCAACTATCTTTTGCCCCCC
>JBDTLC010000154.1:0-19290 GCA_039935015.1 Paralcaligenes sp.
GCCGAAAGTGACGCTGAATTAGCTGCGGCGATTCAGATTGGTGGTATGCGTGTTCTTGGTCCAAACAGCCTTGGAATCTACACCCCTCGTGGACGCGTAACGTTCACGGAAACGCCGAAGATCAAAAACCCGCAAGGCCATGTCGGCATCATTTCGCAAAGCGGCGGGTTCGGTGTTGACCTCGTGCGCTGCGGGCAAGCACGTGGCTTGCGCTTTAGTTCGGTAGTAACGATTGGCAATAGCATCGATTTGGGATCGAATGATTTATTAGAATATTTTCTTTCTGACAACTTGACTCGGGTGATTGGGCTTTACCTTGAGGATATTAAAGACGGGAGACGTTTCTTCGAACTTTTGAAAGGCGCGGCAGGCAGGAAGCCAGTGGTGCTCCTCAAGGGTGGGCGGACATTGCAAGGCCAAAAGGCGGCGGCATCACATACGGGCTCATTGGCTGGAGATCTTCGGGCATGGCAAGCGGTAGCGTTGCAAACCGGTTTTCTTTTAGTGGACACGCTGGAAGAGCTGATCGAAGTACTGCTGTTATTTCAAACGTTAACACCGAACCTCGTGCGCCCGACACGCACCCTTGCCCTATTTGGCAATGGCGGCGGAGCCAGTGTCGTAGCCACTGACGGCTTCACTCAAAAAGGGTTTTTGTTGGCCGAATTTGCCGCTGACACCAAAGCGCGACTACGCGCGCTAAATTTGCCTGACGGTACAAGCGACAATAATCCCATTGATTTGCCCGCTAACGCGTTTGACCGCACTGAAGGCCGCGTCGCGGGCGAGATTCTGGATGCCTTATGCGAGGATGGCGGCATCGATATGATCGTCGCTCATCTGAATTTACCAGTGATATTAAGCTATCGCGGTAGGAATACGGTGGAGCATATCGTAGACGCGTGCATAGCGCGCCGTCGGTCGGCGGGGAACGACACGAGATTAGTAATGGTCTTGCGCTCGGATGGCAATCCCGAAACCGATGCGGCCCGGCGCTTGCAGACCGAGCGCGCGGTGGAGGCGGGCATACCGGTATTCGAAAATTTCACTATGGCCAGTAATGCTTTGAGCGCATTGGCCCGTTTCGAACAGTTTCATTTCAAGCGGAAAGGGTTAAAGCCCCACTCATTGCCACGGCGCAATGGCTCTTCCCAAGCAAGAATAGTTATCAAATAGATATGGTTATTTTAAGCAGGGTCGCTATAGGTCTGTAGACAAAAATTCAACAAAGGAGACATATGAACACGTACCTCAACCGTCTTGCTGGGATTATCGTGATGACGATAGCTACCAGCTTAAGCCCCGCCATTGCGCAGGATTATCCCACGCGATTAATTCATCTTATTGTTCCGTACTCGGCAGGAGGCAGTACGGATTTTGTCGCTCGCTTGTATGCCAAGAAACTGTCGGAGCGATTAGGCCAAGCTGTTGTCGTGGACAATCGACCTGGCGCGTCGACCAATATTGGTAGCGACGTTGTCGCGAGGTCGACTCCAGACGGCTACACGCTGCTCTTTAGTGATGGCGCCTATATATGGAATTCGGTTTTCGGCCCTGTACCGCCCTTTGATGCGTTGACTGGGCTCATCCCCGTCGGTCTGGTTGCGAACACACCGTTTGTCGTCGCGGCTAACCCCAAGACAAAATTTTCAACAATGAAAGGTCTCATTGCTGCAGCAAAATTGGCACCTGGGAAATACACGATCTCTAGTGCATCTTTGCGGACTTTTGTGGAGTTGATGAATTCACGCGCCGGCATGAAGTTGTTGCATATTCCATATAAAGGAGGAGCCGCAGCCACGACTGACGCGATTGCCGGACAGGTCAATTTGGTGTATGCGGCATTGCCTGTACTGTTACCGTTCATTCAAAGCGGAAAGCTCAAGCCGCTGGCTGTTACGTCTTTGAAACGTAGCCCGGCGCTTGCATCCGTACCCAGCTTGTCAGAACTTGGTGTGGATTACGACATCAGCATTCAGTATGTTGTGTTTGTGCCGGCCAAGACTTCGGCCTTGATACAGGCGAGGCTTGCTCAAGCCACGGAAAAGGTGACCTCTGACAAGGATTTTTCAAAGAAGCTTCTCGTTGCCGGAAGTGAGGCCGTTACCATGCCGCCAGATGAACTCAAGGCGAAAGTCCGCCGCGAGTTGACGATGTGGCGACAAGTCGCGAAAGATTTACCCGATCTTGTAAATGCCGATCCCAGTCATCCAAAGTAGTTGTGAAGTTTCAATGGGCCATAAGCTATTGATTTGAAAATGCGTCATGCGCAACCAGGTTCTCGTTGCAAGTCGTGGCGCTTTCGCGGCACGTGGCCTATGCGCTGGCCGAAGTGTAGGCACGTTCTACGAGCACGCAAAGCTCGCGCAGGTAATATTGCGCCTAATTGCCCGACATAAAACGCATTCTGAAGTGTCGACCCTTGATATGGCTATTGCTTAACTTTGCATAAGCTTCTTTGGCGATATGCCGATCTAGCGCTACAAAACTGACGAACTGCAGGATGTTGATTTTGCCCACTTGTGCAGCGGTTAGACCGGCGTCGCCGGTAAGCGCACCTAACAGGTCTCCTGGGCGCAGCTTGTCTTTTTTGCCGCCTTGAATGCACAGTGTGACCATGGGTGCGCGCAACCGGCCACCCGCCGCGGGTTTGAGTGCGGCCAGATCAGACCATACCAGAGGTGTGCCCTGGTATTCCTCGATCAAGTTGGCCCAGCGCATTTCCTGTGGGGCGCACAGGCTTAGCGCCAGGCCTTTTTCGTTACCGCGGCCGGTGCGTCCGATGCGATGGATATGCATCTCGGCGTCTGGCGTCACATCGACATTGATCACCGCCTCCAGAGTCTGGATATCCAGTCCGCGAGCCGCCACATCGGTGGCGATCAGCACCGAGCAGCTCTGGTTTGCGAACTGAACCAGCACATCTTCACGTTCTCGTTGATCCAGGTCCCCGTGCAATGCCAGAGCACTGAAGCCGCGGGCGCGCAATTCGGTGGCCAGTATTTCGCATTGTGCTTTGGTATTGCAGAACGCCAGCGTCGAGACCGGCCTGAAATGCTCAAGCAGTTGGGTAACGGCGGCGTGGCGGCCGTCAGGCTGGATTTCGTAGAAATGCTGTTCAATCTCGCTTGCATCGTGCAAGGACTCAACCTTGACTTCTGCGGGCTTTCTCAGAAATCGCGCGCTGGCACGACGGATGTCGGCAGGGTAAGTCGCGGAAAAGAGCAGGGTTTGTCGATTGGGTGAACAGGCGTCTACCACCTTGACGATATCGTCATAAAACCCCATATCGACCATGCGGTCGGCCTCGTCCAGTACCAGTGCGTGGATGGTTGACAAGTCGATACTCGCTCGCTCGATGTGGTCAAGCAGCCGACCAGGCGTGCCGACAATGACATGGGCGCCACGGGCGAGTGATTCGATTTGCGGCCGGATGGGCGTGCCCCCGCATACCGTCAGAATTTTGATGTTGTTGGTCGAGCGCGCCAGGCGGCGCAGTTCGTTGGCCACTTGGTCTGCCAGTTCGCGTGTTGGGCATAGCACCAGAGCCTGAATGGCAAAATCAGTGGGGTTGATCTTGTGCAAGACGCCCAGCCCGAAAGCGGCCGTTTTGCCGCTGCCCGTCTTAGCCTGGGCAATCAGATCTTGGCCTGCGAGAATCAGCGGCAAGCTTTGAGCCTGAATCGGCGTCATGTCATGATAGCCAAGCTGTTCAAGGTTGTTGAGTTCGGCCGGGGTTAGGGCAAGGGTGGAGAAAGAAGAGGTTGACACAGTGGAATTGCCCGCAGAAAAGGAGATCAAGTGTAGCAGGGGAGATTGGACTGCGGCATGGCGGGACAGCCGTGCCAGGCTGTACCGGAGGGGATGTTCTCGCCCTTCATGACCAGGGTCAGTGGGCCCAGGTGCACGTCGTCGCCCACGATGGCGCTATATAGAACTGTACTGCGCGGCCCCATATAAGTGCGAGCACCAATACGTACGTCGTCGATTTTCATCACCCGGTCTTCGAACAAGTGTGTTTGCGGGCAGCATAGGGCATTGAGTTCGCTGTAGTCGCCGATGTACACACAGTCGAACTCGGTGATATCGGTGGTGTCCAGGTAGACGCCGCGCCCAATATGGGCACCTAACAGATTAAGCGCCTTGGGTAAAAACGGGGTGCCGCGCAGATAGCGCAGGAAGTTGGGTACTGCGATGCCTTCATACATATTCGTGGTGGCTTCAGAGAGCCAGACGAAAGGTGTCCACATCGGCACCGCGCAGCGTTTGTAGCGGCCCAGAAGCACCCACTTGAAAAAGGCGACGAATAAAAATGTCGCCAGGCCGAACAGCAGGCCCGAGACAGCCAAATCCCAAGTCGCTTGCAACCATTGACCGCGGCCTGCTATTGGCACAACATCGAGCACAATTGCGTAGCCGGCTGCGATGACCAGCGAGTGCGGTGCGACAATGCGGAAGGTTTCGACCAGGCCACGCTGCCAGCGCCGCGATTGCGATGGATGGTAGGTGAGCTCTTCGGGGAAGCCCTGCATTGTTTCGCGAGCAGGCAGATTAAGCGGCGGTGATCCAAGCCAGGTATCGCCCTCGCGCACGGGCGTCTCGCGCGGCAGGCTCGATAGCACGCCAATCAGCACGTTTTCAGGCAGGTTGGTGCCATCGGGAATATATGTGCCATTACCCACAAAACTGCGGCGTGCAATCACAGTGGGCTGCACGGTCATCCAGCCACCGTCTATGTGCTCGTCGCCCAGCATTACGGCATCGGCAATAAACGTTTCATCACCCAGCGACAGCATGTCGGGCACGACACCCAGTGCGGTCGAGATTTCTGCGTCCCGGCCCACCTTGGCACCCAGCAGCCGATACCATGTAGAAGAAAATACGGTGGCATAAACGCCATGCAGCACCTGCAGGCTGGATTCCTGGATCTGGTTCACCAGCCATTTGTAGAGATAGACGTTGCCGTTTACCGGATAGCGACCCGGTTTTAGTTTAGGTAGCAGGATCCAGCGGATGCCTGCGGCGATAAGAGCGGTCAGGATGACCATGACGACGCTGGCGGGCAGAGAAAGCAGAAAATACTTGATCAGGCGCAGTGCAAACACATCATAATCATTGGCAAAGCCGGATCTGGCCAAGGCTCCTACCGACAAGTTGTCGATGTCCAGATAGTCGACCAGCATGAATGTTGGGAAAAGGGGAATAAAAAACAGGATGCTGACCAGTAAAGACCCAAGGGTGTAATAGCTGTTTTTAACTGTGATGCGGGTCCGTGATTCGATTGGCCTGGGCGGCAGGCTGGCTGGATCGAACTCGCCCTGATCGGTAGCCGGAGATCCACCCCAGATACGTTTGGCCGGTATGCGGGTGCCATCGCGCAGAGCCGATTGCCCTTGTACGTGGCCCCATTGAGCTATGTGGGTGTTGCCTTCCATGACAACATAAGAGCCTAACGATGCCTGATCTTCAATGGTGATGGTGCCCAGAATCAGCTCGCCGTTTTGAACACGGGCGTTTTCCAGGTTGACGCCGTTGCCTATACTTACCCCGTCACCGATGATGAGCAAGTCGGGTACGCGTAATGTGGTCGAACCTATCAGTACGTTGTTGCCAATTTTCGCCCCCAAAGCCCGCAACCAATAAACGTATAAAGACGAACCATTCAGCATGTATAAAGGGGTGGCTTCGAGGATACGGTCGGTCAACCACCAGCGGAAGTAGGTGATGCCCCATAGCGGGTGCCGGCCTGGTTTCAGGCGACCCAGTATCAACCATTTGGCTGCACAAGCCAGGATGAATTCGACGATGGTGGCCAGCAAATAAGCGCCTATGGATACGACGACTGCAAACTTGATTGAATCGCCTGGGTCGCCCGTTAGATATTGATAGCAAAAAAATGGAATCAGCCATTGCGCCATCTTGAATGTGACCAGAAACGGCACCGTAATGGCTTGAGCCATGCCGCAGCGCCAGCGACGCCAGCGCGAGTGCATGATCCGCGTGGGGTGGGCCGTGCGTTCGACATGACCCAACGCGGTGTCGCTGGCCTGCCGCGCCATGGCGGCGTCCAAGGCATGAGAGAGCGCGCCAATCTGACGGTTCTGATAGATGTCGCGCACCGTGACTTGAGCAAAGCGCGAATCGGCGCGCAGCGCCGAGGCCAGCCGCGCGGCAAAAAGAGAATGGCCGCCCAGGTCGCTGAAGAAGTCCAGCTCGCGCCGTATCGCTTGGCCTGGGAAAAGTGTTCCCAGAGCGGCAAACAAGGCGGCTTCAGCCGGGCCTTGCGCCACATCGGAGCCTTCGGTGGGGCCGCCAATGGCCAATGGCATGGCCTTGAGCGTTTTGCGATCAATTTTTCCTGAGGCCAGTCGGGGCATATCCGGTAGGCGCTCGAAGCGGGCCGGCACCATATAAGGCGGCAGGCGCAAGCCTAGCGCTGCGCGTAGGGCAGCGATAGAGGTGTTGGCAGGTGCGGCGGGGTTGCCACGGGCGTCGACATCAGGACTTGCATCGGGTGTGGCGCTTTGACCATTGGCTGCGACCCAAAAGGCGATCAGTTGATCGATGCCCTGATCCTCGCGCAGCACGACGGCGGCAGTGCCGATGCCGGGTTGCTGGGCCAGAACGGCCTCGATTTCCCCCAACTCCACTCGAAAGCCGCGAATCTTGATCTGATCGTCGGCCCGGCCCAGGCAATGCACCTGATGGTTGGTGTCGATACGAGCCAGGTCGCCCGTGCGGTAAAGCCGTCTATCGTGCTCGCCAGTGCTCCACGGGTTGGGCAGAAATTTTTCCTGGGTCAGGTCAGGCCGGCCCAAGTAGCCTGCGGCCACGCCCGGTCCGGTAATGCATAGTTCACCGGTTTCGCCAAAGGGCAAAATGCGCAGTGCCCCGCCGGCGCTGCCTGCGTCAACATCGGTGGCCACCACCAGTAAGCCGTAATTAGGCAATGGCTGGCCTATGGTTACCGGCTCGCCTGGGTTTAGTCGCGCTATGCTGGCCGACACTGTCGCCTCGGTGGGGCCGTAGGTGTTGAACAGCTGACGTCCGGGTAGTGCCCAGCGCTGTACCAGCGATTCGGGGCACATTTCGCCGCCCAGATTGATAATCCGCAGGCTGGGCACGTCTTCGGTGAAGAGCGCCAGCAAAGTGGGCACGGCGTGCAGCACGGTGATGTGATGTTCATCGAGTGCGCGCGGCAGGGTTTCGGGATCGGAAGCGATGTCTTTGGGGGCTATCCAAAGGGTGGCGCCCGCCAGATAACTGATCCAGATCTCTTCGAACGACATATCAAAGGCTACCGAAAACCCCTGGTACACGCGGTCGGTGTCGCACACGCCAAGCACCGAGTTTTCGCTTTGCAGGAAATGACAAATGCTGCCCTGACTGATTGCAATGCCTTTGGGTTTGCCGGTCGAACCAGACGTGTAGATCACGTAAGCGGTATCGTAGGGATGGGTATTCGTGCGGCGTAGCAAACGTGCTGCCGGGTTTTCGAGCGGAGCCAGAAGGTGCTCGGCCACATGCACAGGGGTATCGAGGCTGTTTAACTGTGCTTGCGAATCTGCGCAACTGATCAGCGCGAATGCTTCGGCGTCGTTAAGACAAACGGCGATACGTTCAATCGGTGTGTCTGCGTCAAACGGCAACCAGGCGGCGCCAGCTTTGGCGATGGCCAGTTGCATGACCAGCAGGTCGATGCCGCGCGGCAGCCACAAGCCAATAATATGCCCAGTGCGCGCGCCGGCCTCGATCAGCCTGTGGGCGGCTCGGTCGGCCAGAGTGTCAAGTTCGGCATAGCTTAAAGTGTGCTGGTCGAAAATCAGTGCGGTTTTCTGGGGGAAGCGTGTCGCCGTTGCCTCAAATAGATCAGCCAGTGTGGTGAGGTGCAGCAATTCCGGCTGTTGCAAACCGTGCAAAACATAGGAGTGAGACATGTAGTAGCGATGTTTTGATACAAAAGGCAGAGGTTCCGCCTGCTGCTCAGATATGGCATTATCGTATCGAAGTGGCAACAACCCAATCGAATTCGTCGAATAGGCATTTCAATTTGTGTTAATGCACGGTTCTGCACGGAATTGTTGTTTACTTGCAATCGTTGACACCACTAGCGATAAGGGTGAGGCGACTCTTTTTTTAATAAAACATTGTTACTTTAAATCTTATGAGTAAATGGTACATCTTGCCCAACGGCCATATCAAACATGTGGATGGCCTAGAGATCCAGCCTGAAAAAGACTGGTTTCCAACCGATGAAAGCATGGTGTCCTTTGGTGCTGCTCAGCGCGCTGCCGGCAGCACCGAGGTGCAAATCGTTCAGTCCATGATGCGCCTTGCACTAGAGTGTGAGCGCTGGGCCGAAGCTAATTTGACTTGACGTTCGACGGTCGATGCCACCCACAAGGGTGCCGCTACAACGCCTAACCGTGAATCATGTAGTGGCAGCCCTTGTGGCTGCCAAAACCTTTTACCATCAAGACATCGGTGGCACCCAATGGGGCGATAACGCCTGACGCTTATAGTCGTTCAGCCTGACGCTTAAAGTCGTTCGGCCTAGCACTAATAGTCGTTCAGGCAGCGATCAGGGCTTCAGTTTCGTGCGCTGCCGTGTCCAGGTTCTTGATTTCTTCCTCTGCAGTGGCGATGGCGCGGGCGCGGATATCAGCCCCCATATTAAGACCTTCGGCACGCACGATACGTACGTCGGTGATGCCGAAGAAGCCAAATATAATTTTCAGATAACTCTCCTGATGTTCCATGGCGAGGCTGGCCTGGCTGGTGGAATAGATTCCGCCGCGACTCGAGGCGATAATCACCGTCTTGCCCGTGGCCAGCCCGATGGGCCCGCTTTCGGTGTACTTGAAGGTGCGGCCGGCCTGGGCAATGCGGTCTATCCAGGCTTTGAGCTGGCTGGGTATCGAAAAATTGTATAGAGGCGTGCCCACCACAATCACGTCGGCCGCCAGAAATTGACTGACGAGCGCTTCAGAAAGAATATTTTCACGTTTTTGCACTTCGCTCAACTGGGTAGCGCTGGGTGGTAAGCGAAAGCTGATGGATTCTGCCGATAGATGGTTGGGAGCCGACGCGGCCAAGTCCAGGTAGTCGATTTCGATGTCTGAGTGACGGGTGCTCCAGACGTCGACAATGTGTTCGGTTAGTTGACGCGAGACCGAGCTGGCGCCATTGATGCTTGAATCGATATGTAGCAGTTTCATGGTTTTCTGTAAGTTGGAAGCCGAACGTGCGGCGGTGAATGTATTATGAATAAGTATCGATTCATTGATAAGATGGGTAAAATACGATTAATTGTTCTATTTAATGATCTAATGAGGCAGGCCGTTCCATGCAAGATTTGAACGATATGCGGTATTTTGCTGAAGTGGTAAGCCGAGGCGGGTTTACAGCCGCCGCGCGGGCGCTGGGGCTGCCAAAATCGCGTTTGTCACGTCGTGTGGCCAAGCTTGAGGCGGATCTTGATGTGCGGCTTTTACAGCGGACCACGCGCAAGTTATCGTTGACTGCAGTGGGTGAAATATATCTGCGCCATTGTGTTGCGGTGTGCGAAGAGGCCGACTCGGCGTTGGCCGTCATTGCGCAGACCCGAAGCGAGCCGCGCGGCATTGTCCGGCTGAGTTGCCCGGTCACGCTGGCACAGTCCTGGGTTGGCGAGGTTTTGCCGGAATTCATGGCGCGTCATCCTCAGGTTCAGGTGGTGATGGAGGTCACTAATCGGGTCGTTGATCTGGTCGATGAAGGCGTGGATATCGCCTTGCGGGTGCGCACTACCCTTGACGATAGCGGCAGCCTGGTCGTCAAGCGCCTGGGTGTGTCGCAAACTGTGATGGTCATCAGTCCGAAGCAATTGCAGCGTCAGGGGTATCCCCAAACGCCTGAAGATATAAGTCGGTTTGATACGGTGGCCATGTCGGCCGCCGACGGCCGTTCGGTATGGCGACTGGTCGCGCCCGACGGTAAGGAACGTGCCTTTCGGCACCAACCCCGCTATGTCGCCGACGATTTGCTCAGCTTGAAGTATGCCGTGCTGGCCGGGACCGGCATAGGTCTCTTGCCTAACTATATGTGCACAGAAGAGCTGGCCGACGGCCGTTTGGTGACGGTGTTGTCTGGCTGGTGTTTGCCGCCAGGTATTTTGCACGCCGTTTTTGCGTCGCGTCGTGGCCTAGTCCCAGCCGTCAGGTTGTTGCTGGACTTTCTGGGAGAGCGAGCGATAGGCACTTCGGACATATAGCACAACGTTGTGATGGCAACCAGGCCAATGGCAGCCACAAGGGCTGCCTCTACAAAGCCCAACCGTAAATCATGTAGTGGCAGCCCTTGTGGCTGCCATCGTACTCATCAATATCCAATATCTTCCAGCCAGGCTGCGCGCTTATTTGATATTGCTCGCACGCAACAATGCGCGCTGGGCGAGGCGTGTTTTTCTGGTTTTGCGCACACGGCGGGCTTGTTTGCGGCGCATGTACCAATAGTGGGCACGATCCAGGTATAGATAGACGACCGGCGTGGTAAAAAGGGTTAGGGCTTGCGACAAGATCAGACCTCCCACCATGGCATAGCCCAGCGGCTGGCGCAATTCCGATCCGGCGCCGTGACCCAGCATTAGCGGCAGGCCGCTTAGCAGCGCGCACATCGTGGTCATCATGATCGGGCGAAAACGCAAAAGGCAGGCCTGGTAGATAGCGTCGCGCGGCGACAGCCCGTGCTCGCGTTCGGCGGTCAGCGCAAAGTCAATCATCATGATGCCATTTTTCTTGACGATTCCAATCAGCAAAATGATCCCAATAAGCGCAATGACGCTCAGGTCGAAACCATTGGCCATCAGAATCAGCAATGCGCCCACGCCTGCCGACGGCAAGGTCGAGAGAATGGTCAACGGATGGATATAGCTTTCGTACAGCAACCCCAGCACGATGTAGACGGCCACCAGGGCGGCGGCAATTAGATAGGGTTGGCTGGCCAGCGAATCGCCAAAGGCTTTGGCCGTTCCCTGAAATGAGCCAATCAGGGACTGAGGCACATCCATGGTGGACTGGGCTTTCTGGATAGCGGTGACGGCTTGACCCAGTGCCACGCCCGGCGCCAGGTTGAATGAGAGCGTGACAGCGGGGAACTGGCCTTGATGGTTGACCGACAAATAGCCCGTTTTGTTGGTATCCACCGAGACGAAGCTCGACAGCGGCACTTGCTGTTTGGTGATGGGCGAGGTCACATACAGCTTGCTAAAGAGATTGGGGTCTTCCTGCAGGTGTGGAGTGACCTCGAGCACGACGTGGTAGCTATTGATCTGCGTGAAGTATTGCGCCACCTGACGTTGGCCTATGGCGTCGTAGATGGTGGCATCGATCAGGGCGGGCGTAATGCCGAAGCTGGCTGCACGAGCACGGTCGATGGTGATCGTTGCAGTACTGGCCGCATTTTGCTGATCGGAGGCTACGTCGGTCAGTTCCGGCAGTTGCTGGAAGAGCGCGAGCAGCTTGGGCGCCCAGATGTTGAGCTCGTCCAGATTCGCGTCGGTTAACGTGTACTGGTACTGGGTGCGCGACAGCCGTCCGCCCACATTGATGTCTTGCCCGGCCTGCATGAAGAGCCGAATGCCTTCGATGTCGGCAAGTTTGGGCCTTAAGCGGTTAATGACCTGGTCGGCGCTGGTAGTGCGGCCCTGGTTCTTGGGCTTGAGGTTAATAAAGAAGCGGCCGGTATTGAAAGTGGGCTGGTTACTGCTCATGCCGAACGCGCTGACGTCGGGGTCTTCGCGTATAACGTCGGCCAGCGCCATCATGCGCTTGTTCATAGCTGAAAACGACGAGTCTTGCGAGGTTTCGGCAAAACCGAAGATAAAGCCAGTATCTTGCTGAGGAAAAAAACCCTTCGGGATAATGAAGAACAGCACCGCTGTGGCTGCGACCGTGGCAATAAAACTGCATAGCGTAGCGAACTGATGACGCAAGACCAGGTTCAGTCCGCGCCGATAGCCATTGAGCAGGATATCGAAGCCGCGCTCAAACGTGCGATACACGCGGCCATGGGATTCGCGATTAATGGGTTTAAGAAAACGCGAGCAAAGCATGGGAGTCAGGGTGAGCGATACGATGACCGAGACCAAAATGGTGAGCGTCACGGTAACGGCGAATTCACGGAACAGCCGGCCGACAATACCGCCCATCAGCAGCAGTGGTATGAATACGGCAACCAGTGAAATCGAAATCGAAACAATGGTAAAGCCGATCTCTGCTGAACCTTTGTAGGCCGCTTCCATCGGCGACATGCCCTCTTCGATATGGCGGTAGATGTTCTCCAGCATAACGATGGCGTCGTCCACGACAAAGCCGACGGCAATGGTCAGCGCCATGAGCGAAAGATTATCCAGGCTAAAGCCCAGCGGATACATGATCGCTGCTGTGCCCAATAGTGCCAGCGGTACGGTGGCACTTGGTATCAGCGTGGCGGGTACGCTGCGCAGGAACACGAAAATCATCCCCACCACCAGGCAAATCGACAGTAGCAGCGTCAGTTCGACCTCGTGCAGGGAAGCACGTATATTCTGTGTTCGGTCGGTCATGGTGCTGACATGGACCGAAGGTGGGATAGCGGCCAGCAAGTGGGGCAGAGCCGCCTTGACGCGTTCGACGGTTTCCACGACGTTGGCGCCAGGTTGCTTGCCGATGCTCACAACTAGCGAGGGGCCACTGATGGCCGCGTCGCCCGCAGCAGCCCCTTTCCCTGGAAATGTCCAGGATGCCTGCTTGACGTCTTCAGCTCCGGGCACGGCGATGCCCACATCCCGAATTCGTATCGGCGCGCCATTACGGTAGGCCAGCACGACGTCGTTCCAAGGTTCGGCGCTTAGCAACTGGTCGTTGGTATAGACCGTAAAGCTTTGTTTGGGGCCGTCTATCGTGCCTTTGGGCTGGCTGACCGTCGTGTTGGCGATAACACCACGGATGTCTTCCAGGCTCAGTCCCAGAGCCGCCAGCTTGACGGGGTCTACCTGTATGCGTACGGCGGGCTTTCTTTGGCCAAAAATGTTGACCAGCCCGACACCGTCGATTTGCGAGAGTTGCTGCGCCAAGATGTTGTCGGCGTAATCATTGACTTGAGTCAGCGGCAGCACGTCGGACTGCACCGACAGAAGCATGATGGAGAAGTCGGCCGGATTGATCTTGCGAAAAGTGGGCGGGCTGGGCATATTGGCCGGCAGTTGCCCGGTGGCCGCATTGATGGCCGACTGCACGTCTAGCGAGGCAGAGTCGATATTGCGCGCCAGATCGAATTGCAGTGTGATTTGCGTCGAGCCCAGCGCGCTGACCGAGGTCATTTGCGTCAGGCCCGCTATTTGGGAGAACTGTCGCTCCAGCGGCTGCGCCACGCTCGACGCCATCGTCTCGGGGTCTCCCCCTGGCAGCTTGCCAGTGACCTGGATAGTGGGGAAATCCACCTGTGGCAGGGGAGCAACCGGAAGTAGCGGCCATACCGCGGCCCCCACCAGGAACAGGGCCAATGCCAGTAACGAGGTGCCAATTGGGCGCTTGATAAATATGGCAGAGATGCTCAATTGGTTTTGTCCTGGGTCGTGTTGGCGGCCTTGGGTGGGCTCGACTCAGTGACTTTTACTCCCCGTTTAAGTTTGTACTGGCCATCGGTCACCACTCTTTGTCCCGCCGTCAGGCCTTTATCGATAACGGCCATCCCATCCTTGATTTCGAGCACATGAATGGGCTGAACTTGCGCGGTGTCGTTGTCATCGATCACAAAAGTGAAATTACCATTGGGTCCGCGCATAACCGCTTGTGAGGGGACGGTCAAGGCGCCTTTGCGTACACCCAGGTAAAGGCGGGCGTCTACATACTGACCCGGCCAAAGCTTATGGCCGGGGTTGGGGAAATCGCCTTTTAGCCGTACGGTGCCTGTAGTGGTGTCGATCTGGTTGTTCAACAAAACAAGGTGGCCACGACCCAGCGATTCGGGGTTGTTGCGGGCATAGGCCGTTACTTCCAGAGGGTTTTTGCTTTCATGCAAAGCCTGGTTGATGTCCTGGAACGATTCTTCAGGCAAGGTGAATACGACGGAGATAGGGTCGATTTGATTAATGACCACGAGCCCGTTGGGGTCTGTCACATGCACGATATTGCCCGGATCGACCAGCCTGGCGCCTACCCGTCCGCTTATGGGGGCGGTTATACGAGTAAAGCTGAATTGGGTTTTGGCGTAATTGATTTGCGCGTCGTCAGCTTGTGTCGCGGCTTCGAGCTGGGCCACCAGGGCCCGCTGAGTATCCAGGATTTGCCGGGGCGACGCGTTTTGTTTGACTAAATCAGTATAGCGGCGCAGGTCCGTCCGCGCGTTGGCCAGTTGCGCTGCATCTTTTGCTTTTTGAGCCAGGGCCTGATCCAGTTGGGCCTGTAGCGTGCGTGGATCGAGCTGGGCAATCAGTTGTCCCTGGGTGACATCCTGTCCTTCTTTGAATCCGATGGCCTCCAGCTGACCGTCGACGCGCGCCCTGACAGTGACGCTTTCGCGCGCAGTGACTGTGCCAATGCCGGTAAGATAAATGGGAATGTCGTGTTGCTGCACCTTAGTGGTTGTGGCCACGACCGTCATCGTTTGCGCTGGCCTTGGCGCCGCATCGCTTTTATGGTGGCTTATAAACCAAATTGCTCCGCCCAGCAGGGCCAGCACGGGTATGCCAATTAGCAGCATCGAGCGCCGCGTCGAAGACAGGGAGTTCATGATTTAAGCTTATTTTCCTTCAGGACAAGCCGAATGCAACAGGTGGGGACGCTTGTTATCGGGGATTGAATCGGGTGGCCAAACGCGATTATGACATTTTAATTCTGGAATGTTTGGGTTGTTGCAAACTCCGGTTATCATGGTGGTCAGCCTGACCATATGACGTAGTCCGAGGATATCGATGAAATTTTTTGCACTCGAGCACAGTCCGGTCGCGTATGCGGCTGATTTCGTTGTTTACCCGATAAGTATTCTTGCGGGGTTTTCTGCGGTGTTGTTTTATACACCAATAGGGCGCTGGCCTGTGCTGGCGCTGGCATGGTTTCTGGGGCTGATGGTGTGGAGCCTTATCGAATATGTTCTGCACCGCCAGATTCTGCATGGTCTGCAGCCTTTCAAGCGCTTGCACGAAGAGCATCACAAACGTCCTTATGCCTTGATAGGCACATCCACCCTGGGTAGCCTGTTATTGATGGCCGCGCTGGTGTTCGCGCCGCTTTTTCTGCTGGTCAATGTCTGGTTGGCACTGGCCGCTACTCTGGGTGTGATGTGTGGGTATTTGTTTTATGACGTCATGCATCATGCGTCACATCATTGGCGCGCTAAGGGCGGCTGGTTTCTGACTCGCAAACGGGTACACGCCTTGCATCACCAGCCCGGAGCCGATGTTTATTATGGGGTAACCACCTCTTTCTGGGACTGGGTTTTCGGCACTCTCCCAAAAAAAGGATAGCTGGGGTCGTTGTAGCCCGGGCTTGAGGGATGCCCGGGGCTGACTAGGCTGTCGACCAGGGCTTCTTCTTGTGCAGAAATATTAATCTCTACCGCAGGGTAATAATCTTCCATTTGAGCCAGGGTGCGCGGCCCCGCAATCACGGCGCTGACCAGGGTGTTGGCCAGAACCCACGCCGTCGCAAAGTGTCCGGGCTTGATATCGCGGGCTTCACAATGCCGGCGTAACGTTTGCGCTATGACCAGCGATTCTTCTCGGAACTCGGTCTCCATAATACGTTTGTCGCCGCGTGCCGCGCGCGTACTGTCGGCGGGGCTTTGTCCGGGCAGGTATTTGCCTGTTAAGACCCCACGGGCGATGGGGCTGTACGAGGCTACACCTAGCCCATAATGCGCGCAGGCTGGCAGGATTTCCACTTCGGGTCCGCGATTAAGCAGGTTGTAATAAGGCTGGCACACGACAGGTGCGGGGACGTTGGCTTTTTCACATAAGCGAATGATTTCGGCAATTCGCCAGCCCCTGAAGTTGGAAACGCCAAACGCGCGGATCTTGCCGTCGCGAATCAGGTCGCCCAGGGTTCGCACGACGTCTTCCATGTTTTCTGTGTGAAAATCGCGGTGCAGGTACAAGATGTCAACATAATCGGTGGCCAGGCGGCGCAAGCTGTTGTCCACTTCGTACATCATCCAGCTGCGTGAGTAATGCGACTGGTTCGGTTGTGCGCTCATGGCGTTGCCCAATTTAGTCGCCAAGACCCAGTCATGCCGATTGGCGTGCAGCAGTTTGCCCACCATTTGTTCCGACCTGCCTTTGCTGTACACGTCGGCCGTATCGATAAAGTTGATCCCGTGCTCCTGGGCTGAAGCCACAATACGTTGCGCTTCGTCCAATTCGGTTTGGTCGCCGAACATCATGGTGCCCAGACACAGGGCCGACACTTTGAGATTGCTTCTTCCTAAACGTCGATATAGCATGGTTTATGATCCGGTTTGGGTGGCGCTTACGCCCGTTGGGCGGTTGTATGCCAGTTGAGCCTGTGCGACTTGTGGCGCAATGAGCATTAGGCCGCCGAGTAAAAGTAGCCTGAAAGGATACCGCAGCAACCGTGCAACGGATCCACTACAGTTGTAACAAAGCCCGTAATTATCGAACTGTCGACGGCTTGCGATGTCGAAGGACTATGAGACAAATGACGACCGGCGCAGCGAAACGCCTGATTTTTTCGCTCGGTATAGTGGTGGCGCTTGGCGGCTGTGCCGTATATCCGGCCGGCTACCCGTCTTATAGTTACTACGACAACTATGGAACGCCGGTTTATGTGGCGCCCGCCCCGGCCTACGTGTCGCCTGCCCCAGTATACATAGCCCCTGGTCCGGTTTACATCGCCCCGCCGGTATCTCTGAATTTTGGCTTCGGATGGGGGGGCGGCTATCACCATCATGGCCGGCGCGGGCGCGGATGGCGCCGTTAGCGCATTAGGCGGCTACAACCCTTGTTCGACCATGTCCAGCAGGCGCTTGGTAATAAGGGTTGTGTGTGCCGCAGGCAGATAGTGCAGGGGGCCTTCAATGATCAACATGGCGAGGCCATGCACCGCCGACCAAGCGAGGTATTCGGCCCCCTCGCGACGATTCGGGGCTAGCGCGCCGGCGTTGACCAGTCTGTCAAGCGCCAAACCTAATAACTGATAAGGGTTTAGACCCGTGGTGCCAGCCTTTGCCGGGTCAGTGTCCTGTTCGACCTGATCGGTGGCTGCAAACGCCGTGCGAAACAGGCCTGTTTCGGTTTGGGCGAATCGCAGATACGCGGTCCCCACGGCTCGCACGCTGGCACGAGCAAATTCAACCGGATTCTTCCCCTGACGCAGCCGCGCCAGTTCTGCTTCCATCACCTTCGCTAATTGGGAAAGTGCAGCGGCGCGTACCGCCTGTATCAACTCGTGCCGGCTAGCGAAATGCCGGTACGCGGCATTGGGCACAACGCCTGCGCGGCGAGTTACCTCGCGCAACACGATCGCGTCGGGGCCGCCTTCGCGCGCCAGGTCTATTCCGGCTTCCAGCAGCGTGCGGCGCAGATCGCCGTGGCGATAGGTGCTGCGCGTTGCTGGCCGGCTTACATTGGCTTTCATTGCTTTTCCAAAATATGTAGACACTGTACATTATCTCTGTTATAAATTTGTGTACAGCGTCCACAATAGCAGCGCTGTAGTGAATCGATTCTGTCGACATTCTCGCCTTACCTATCTCGAAGCTCGAAGGAGATCGCCATGCAAGTTTTACCTTATCTGTTTTTCGATGGCCGTTGTGAAGAGGCGGCCGATTTTTATTGCAGCACTTTAGGCGCCGAGGTGATGATGCTTATGCGTATGAAAGAAGGACCTGAGCCTTCAGGGGCGTGCAAAGCGCAAATTCCGGCAGGTTCTGAAAACAAGATCATGCACATGACTCTGCGCGTGGGCGAAAGCATTGTGCATGCTTCTGATGGCCGGTGTCAGGGCAATCCAGATTTCAAGGGGTTTTCGCTGTCGCTCAATGCAAGTAGTGATGCAGAGGCGGAACGTTTGTTCGCAGCGTTGTCCGAGGGCGGGCAAGTGCAGATGGCCATGGGCGAAACTTTCTATGCCTCTCGCTTTGGTATGGCCGTTGACCGCTTTGGCGTGCCCTGGATGGTTATTGTGCCTCTTGAAAGACCAGCGAGGGGGCCGGACTAAACCTTGTCTATGCCGCGCCGTTCGCGCATGGCGCGGCCGATGGCGGCCAGCTCGTCGTCACCCAGCAGGCGCGCCGCCATGGGCAGCAGATCGTCTTCTTCAATCTTAAGATGGCGCTGATACAGGTTCGTGAACGCGTCGACGTCAGCGGCGGGTAGACCCGATGGATTTCCTGCCGCGATGTGTTCCAGTACTTGGCGCAGGCGTTGCCACCGGGCTTCCAGCGCACGATGGTCCTCTGTCAGACCTTGCGTCATTTCTCGTATGCAGATTGCGTCTGAACCCGCCATTGATTCGATCAGGGCGGGAAAAAGGTTTTCCTCTTCATCGGCGTGGTGCTGCAGTGCCGCCGTGTCGAAATAGCGCATTACGCCTGCGGCAGCAGTGCGCGCCTGGACGTCTGACCCGTGCTGGGCGACATGCAGCGCCAACCGCTTTAGGGTGGCGCATTGGCGCTCGATCCGGATGTGGCAGGCTGCCAGCATTTCCAGCGGCGCTTCTGTGCTGGCAGCAGGGCCCGAGAATCCTGGAAAACTTTCGTTCATATCGTTGCTTATGGATTAACTGGTTTTAGGGCATCCAAAATAGCCCCTACTTTAGCAGTTCATTTCCCATACGGGCGTAATACTTGGCTAGGCATCTGGCCGTTTCAGGCCAAATGTTTTTTTACCCAGGCTACATACTGGTCCATCCAGGTTTGCAGAAATTTCTGGCTGTCGCCGTTTATATTGCCGGCGGCATCGAAAAGCCCTTCTTTGTGTTGAAGAAACACTTCTGGTTGCCCAAGTGTTGGCACGTTCAGGTACGCCAGCACATTGCGCAAATGTTGTTGCGCCAGTGCCGTGCCTATTGCCCCAATCGATATGCCAAGCACGCCAGCGGGCTTGCCGGCCCAGGCGTTCTGGCCATAGGGGCGCGAGACGTGATCAATAGCATTTTTAAGCACGCCGGGCATCGAACGGTTGTATTCGGGCGTAATAAAAAGCAGCCCTTGTGAAGCGGCTATCTCGGCTTTCAGGCGTTTGACGGCGGGCGCCTGATTGGCGTCGTCATCCTGGTTGTAAAGCGGCAAGTCGCCGATTTGTACCTGCTTGAA